>NZ_JAVRBG010000006.1:0-30976 GCF_031845265.1 Mesonia ostreae
AATAATCCCTTCTTTCCTTCTGAAAAATAATTATATTATTTCCGCTAAAAGTTGCGTTTATAGGTTGAATTCAAGTATTTTAAACAGCCTATTTTTAAATAATCAAGAACCTCGGGGCAAGTCCGCAAGGAAAGAAAGGGAACATACTTTCTAAAAATTGTGAGACAAGTCTCGGGCAATTAAACCCTCTAGAAGGATTAACTCAATTTTGCTTGCCATTTTTTAGCAAAATCGAGCTGTTGAATGGCAGAAGTTTCAGTATCCTCTTCTTCGAGATATAAGTCTAACTGATGCGTGTCTTTTTGAGACTTAAAAATCAGCGCAATTTGCTCAATAGCTCTGTCTTTTTTCCTTTTTTCTAAAAGTTCTACGTTGTAATTTTTAAAGTTTAGAATGTGTAGTTTGCTATCTAAAGTTTCTAAATTTCCGTAAACAAGCTGTGCTTGTTGCTCATCAATACCTATAAAAACAGTTGAGAAAAGATCGATTTCATTTAAATTGATTTGGTGCGTTGCAGCTTTTTCTCTGATTTTTTTTAAAGAGGCTTTTTTTCTTCTTGATTTGTTGGTTACCGCATAAGCTACGGGGGCTGTAAATATGATAAGGAAGAGCATTCCTAATTCGATAGATTGAATATCCATGGGTGTATGTTTTTTTATTCTTGTCCGATAAAGAACCAAGACCGCTACGCTTTTAGAACCAAGAATCAAGACTTAAGTGTAACTAACTAATAAGTAGTAAAATTTTGGTATAAAAGTAGCTTCTAATTCTCGATAAAATCTTGGTAGATTTTAGACATATGTAGGATTAAAGATCTTTACGTCATCTTATCGGTCAAGAGTATATATTTAAGATTGCAATATCGCTTCCGCGGAAGCGAACTTTTTATAATTTTTTAAAATCTTGCTATTGCGAGGTTATACCAAATTAGTTTTGAAATGCCGTAAATAAGACGAAGTTGCTTTTTTGCTATAGGACGCTACGATTGGTTTGCATAGCCTTAGTTATGGAAACTATGAGCAAGGAAATATAACGAAAAATGAACGAGATTTAATGTGGCATTACATTGCTATTGTGGTATTAAAAAAAGTTGACAATCACAAAAAGAAATGGAAAGGGAAGAGGTGTTGGTAGATTTGGGCTCTATGGTCGATAGAAATATAACGTACCTGTGGAGCAACAAAATAATGAAATGTTTTTAAGCTGATATAAGTACTCGGGCAAATCTTAGAATCCCAAATATCTTCAATATCATAAGAAGGACTTGCAATCAAAATTTCTTCTACCGCATAAAATTTTTGTGCATTTGCTGCTGAAGAAACTGTTTCTTGAACTGTTTCGACCTGATCAAAAAGAGGATTACTGTCTTTTGCAGCACTTGTTAAGGATAACAATAGCACGTAAAAGACAGTAAAAAATTTTAATGAATAGGAATAGGTTGCGTTCATAATTTTAGCTTAGCTAAAAGCTTGCCAAAGCTACTAAGAAATTAGTTTGGCAGCATCTTTCGCAAAATAAGTGGCAATAAAATCGGCTCCAGCTCTTTTTATGGCAGTAAGTTGCTCCATCATAACAGCATCGTGATCTAGCCAGCCCTTTTCTGATGCGGCTTTAATCATGGCATATTCTCCGCTTACTTGATACACTGACACAGGTACATTCACTACATTTCTTATGTCACGCACAATGTCAAGATAGCATAAACCGGGTTTAACCATCACAATATCTGCGCCTTCTTCAATATCCATCAAAGTCTCTTTTACAGCTTCATCTCTATTGGCAGGGTCCATCTGGTAGCTATTTTTGTTTTTAGGAATGTCTTTAGCATCTACTGGAGCAGAGTCTAAAGCATCTCTAAACGGACCGTAAAAAGCGGAGGCAAATTTGGCACTGTAACTCATAATACCAGTATTGATGAAGCCTTCAGTTTCTAGCGTTTCTCGCATGACCAAAATACGGCCGTCCATCATATCACTTGGCGCAACAAAATCTGCTCCCGCCTGGGCGTGAGATAATGCCATTTGTGCCAAAGCTTGCACAGATTCGTCGTTGAGTACACGACCGTTTTCAATAATTCCATCGTGACCGTACATAGAATATGGATCTAAAGCCACATCGGTCATCACCAACATTTCTGGAACTGCGTTTTTAACAGTTTTAATGGCACGTTGCATCAATCCGTCTGCGTTGACGGCTTCTGTTCCTTGATTGTCTTTTAAGTTTTCTTCTACTTTTACAAAAAGCAAAACAGATTTTATGCCTAAATCCCAAAGTTCTTTAACCTCTTTTGCCAATAAATCTAGACTAAACCTATAATACCCAGGCATAGAAGCTATTTCTTCTTTTTTCTGCTTTCCTTCAATCACAAATAAAGGAGCCTGAAAATCTTTCGGACTTAAAATGTGTTGTCTTACCAAACTGCGAACCGCTTCGTTGGTTCTTAATCTTCTATTTCTTCTTAATGGAAACATGGTTTCTTTTTTTTATTAGCTATTGGATTCTAGAATTTAGACTCTAGCTTATTATAATTTTTACTTCTTCTACTCGAAAAAGAATTTGATGTTTTATTACTTAGCTTTTTGCTATTAGTCTTTAGCTCGTTATTATTTTTAAAATTTAGTTGTACTTTAAATTTTTTATTCGCTTACTACTAACCGCTAACTTTTGAATTAACGCATTAAGCATTTTTTTAATTTCTACTACTTGAAAAAGCAGTTTCTTTTTGGCTTCATTTTCTAAAAAATGAAGATTTATACTTAATATAACTCATCCTATCCCCAACTCTTTCCAGAGGAAAGGGAGTCTGATATTTTTAAAATTATCAATACACATTTAATTTACAGCTTTTAGCTAATTATTATTTTAAAAATTTAGTCGTTCTCTAATTCATTAATTTTTCTCTAACCTCTAACCTCTAACCTCTAACCTCTAACCTCTCACGGCTAACCTCTAATCTCTCACAACTACCCCACCCAGTTCTTCGGTTTGATTAAAACTTTCAGCAATTTTTCTTCTTCACTACCTTTTTCGGGATGATGGTTGTAATGCCATTGTACGTGCGGCGGTAAACTCATAAAAATACTCTCAATTCTTCCGTTGGTTTTTAAGCCAAATAAAGTTCCTTTATCGTGAACTAGATTAAACTCTACGTACCTTCCTCTTCGTATTTCTTGCCAATCTCTTTGTTCTTTCGAGTAATCAAGATTCTTTCTTTTTTCTACAATAGGAGCGTAAGCATATAAAAAGCTATCTCCAACTTCGGTTACAAAAGCATACCAGTCTTCAATAGAAGTTTCTTCTGTACTTTTTAGGTGATCAAAAAATAAACCGCCAATGCCTCGAGCTTCATCGCGATGAGCATTCCAGAAATAGGTATCACACTGTCCTTTATATTTTCTATATAAATCGCTGCCGTGAGCATCACAAGTCTTTTTACAAACGCTATGAAAATGTTTAGCGTCTTCTTCAAACAGATAGTAAGGCGTTAAATCTTGTCCGCCACCAAACCATTGATCTACGGTATTTCCTTCTTGGTCGTACATTTCAAAATAGCGCCAATTGGCGTGAACTGTGGGCACCATAGGATTTTTAGGATGAATTACTAAACTCAATCCACAAGCAAAAAAATTGACGTCTCCTACATTAAAATACTTTTGCATCGCTGGATCTAGAGGTCCGTGTACTGCTGAAATATTTACACCGCCTTTCTCAAAAACATTTCCGTTTTCTATAACGCGGGTTCTACCGCCGCCGCCGCCTTCTCTTTCCCAAAGGTCTTCTTGAAATTTGGCTATCCCATCAACTTCTTCCAATTTATGGGTAATCCGATCTTGTAGTTCTTCTATGTACTTGTAAAATTTATCTTTCATGTTCATAAGCTTCCGTATAAACCATTTGATTTTTATAATCTTTTAAAGCCTTGGTATTTGTAATTTTCACCGCTTCTGGAATTAAATCCGTAAAGATTTTAATTATTTCCTTTTCATTGTTGAGTTGATGGTACTTGGCAAACATTTTTCTACCTACGGCGTTATTGTGCAAGTCCATAGCTTTGAGCAAATTTTGATTAGGCATCAATTTCTCGTGCAAATCAGTTATAGTTTGTGCCCAATCGATAGACTTTTCTACCGATGAATTTTGACGCAAGCATTTTTTGGCAATCATAAAATTCCACAACGCGTGCCTAAAAGCATTGGTCACATTGTTTTGATGATGCGCACTTCCGTAGAGAGAATCGGCAATTTTAACTGTTTCTTGAGTCGCTTTATAGGTGGGAAAAATATACAAAGGCCTTGTCACAAATACCTTGAATAAACTCCAAAATTGTGCAAAATCTAACTGACGTATTTTTCCCGGGAGCGACATTTATTTGGGCTCCCATTCTTTTACAGCATCTACAAATGCTTTTGCATTATCTACCGGAATATTAGGAAGAATTCCGTGACCTAAATTTGCAATGTATTTGTCTTTTCCAAACTCATTAATCATTTGGTTCACCATTTTTTTTATTTCTTTTGGTGGTGAAAATAATCTTGACGGATCAAAATTACCTTGCAAGGTGATGTTTCCGCCACTTAGGTAACGCGCGTTTCTTGGAGAGCACGTCCAATCTACACCCAATGCAGAAGCGCCAGATTCGCTCATTTCTTTTAGTGCAAACCAACAGCCTTTTGCAAAAGCAATCACGGGGATTTCTTCTTTTAGAGCGTCTATGATTTGCTGCATATATTGCCAAGAAAATTCTTGATAATCTACAGGAGAAAGCATTCCTCCCCAAGAGTCAAATAATTGTACGGCATCTACGCCTACTTCTACTTTTCCTTTAAGATAAGCAATGGTCGTATCGGTAATTTTTTGCAATAATTGATGCGCTGCAACAGGATTGGTAAAACAAAACTCTTTGGCTTTGTCAAAATTCTTAGAACCTTGTCCTTGTACTAAATAGCATAAAATGGTCCAGGGTGAACCTGCAAAACCAATTAAAGGCACTTCGTCGTTTAATTCTTGCTTGGTCATTTTAATGGCTTCGTACACGTAGCCTAATTCTTCATAAACATTAGGAACCACAATATCATTTACTTGTTTGGCAGTTCTAATAGGATTGGGAACCCAAGGACCAACGCCAGGTCTCATTTCTATCTCAATATTCATTGCCTGTGGTACCACCAAAATATCACTAAATAAAATGGCAGCATCTGTCCCTACTTGATGAATGGGCATTACAGTAATTTCTGTGGCCAGCTCTGGAGTTCTACAGCGCGTAAAAAAATCATATTTTTCTTTTAGCTTCATAAAATCCGGTAGGTATCTTCCTGCTTGTCGCATCATCCAAACCGGTGGACGTTCTACCGTTTCTCCATTTAAGGCTCTTAAAAATAAATCGTTTTTAATCATATTTATAGGTTTTTACCACTTGAACAATAACATTCTCGATAGTGGGTTGGTTCGCAATGATGATATTCTTGGTATGCTTTTCTGCTTCTTTTGCTGTGGTCGTACCAATACAAAATGCCGTGGCCGATTTTATATCATTGACCGCACAAAAACTTTTTACTCCACTGGGACTAAAAAATAGGATGCCGTCAAACTCTTGAGCAAATTTTTTAGGATGAGGTAGCGTATCATATACTTGTGTTTCTGTAAAGGAAATGTTATTTTTCTTGAGTAGAGTAGGCATTTCTTCCCTTCGTTGCTTTCCGCAGAAGAAATGAAATTCCTTACCAGAATGATGTTCACATATTTTTTGAGCTAAATCTTTTCCGTAATCAGTGGATTCTATAATTTCTATACCACTTTCTTGCAGCAGTTGTGTGGTTTTTATGCCTACTACAAAGGCTTTTTTTATTGCTACTTTATCTTTAATTGCCTGCCACGTATTTTTACTGGTTACAATGGCGTGTCCTACTTTTTTAGGGATGTCAACATTTTCATTAAATGAAATACGAATAGCATCATAGCTCACATAATTAATTCCAGCATGAAGTAAAAGTTGCTCTTGGTGCTTAATAAGGTTTTTAGTGCTGAGTATTGTGGGCATAAGAAACGATTAGTCTAATGCGGCTTTTATAGAACGCATAAGTTCTCTACCGCCGTTATCTAGTACTTTTTGAGCTAAAATTGAACCAATTGTTTTGTAATCATTCGCCTGAAAAATAGCTTTTTCTTCTATTTTTTGTGTTCCGTCAAGGCTATAAAGATTTCCGGTAAAGGTGATATCTTTTTCATTTTTAAATTCGGCTAAAGCTCCAATGGGCGCGGTGCAACCTCCTTCTAATTTTCTCAAAAAATCGCGTTCTACGTGAACGCATTTTGCTGTTTTTTCGTCGTTCAGCTGTTCTGCAGCTTCTCTAGCATAGGCGTTATCTTCATTTACAACAATAAGCATGGCACCTTGGGCTGGCGCCGGAGTCATCCAATCTAATACTTGGTGCGTCTCTGGCTTTAAGTTGATGCGTTCTAGGCCTGCTGCGGCAAAAATAGCACCATTCCAATCTTCATTTTCGTCTAACTTTCTTAAACGGGTATTCACATTTCCGCGAAGGTTAACAATAGTGTGAGACGGGTGATAATGCAACCATTGGGCTTTTCTTCTTAAACTTCCGGTAGCAATAATGCCATTAGATTGAAGAAAATCTAAGCCCTTGTGTAATAGAATATCGTGCACATTGGCGCGGGGTAAAACCGCAGCTTGTACAATTCCTTTTGGTAAAGCTGTAGGAACATCCTTCATAGAATGCACGGCAATGTCTATATCCCCTTTAACCATCGCAATATCTAGCGTTTTGGTAAAGATGCCTGTAATGCCCATCTCGTATAAAGGCTGATCTAAATTAAGATCACCCGTAGATTTTACGGGTAAGAGTTGGGTTTTGTAGCCTAAAGCTTCTAATTTATTTTTTACGTTATTGGCTTGCCACAATGCTAATTCACTATCGCGAGTACCAATTCTTATGGTTTTGCTCATGTAAGCTTATTTCGATAAATCTTCTAATTGAAAAACTTTTTGTATCAAAGCCAAACTTTCATCTGTAGAGTCGCTGTCTTTCTTAAGATGGCTTGCAAACTGGTTCATTATTTTTTGTATAATGCGATTGCCTACAATTTCGGCGTGTTCATTATTAAAGTCGTTGAGCTTTCTGCTTTGAAAGTCTAGCTCTTCGTCTTTCATATGTCTTAACTTATGCTTTAAGGCCTTAATGGTGGGAGCAAATTTTCTGGTCTCCAGCCAAGCATTAAAATCTGTCTTTACCTCTTCTATAATTTCTTCTGCCTGCGGAATAAAAGTTTTTCTTTTTTCTAGGGTAGCATCGGTCATTTGAGAAAGATGATCTAGATGAATCAATTTTACGTTTTCCAAATCGGCAACATCGTTAGCCACATTTTTAGGTATTGATAAATCTAAAATCAATAATTTCTTATCAGAATAGATAAGTTCTTTAGAAATGGTAGGATTTTGAGCCCCAGTAGCAACAATAAGAATATCGGTGTCCCGAATTTCACTTTGCAAATCTGCATGATCTTTTACAATAAGATCAAATTTACCAGCTATCTTTACTGCTTTATCTTTGGTTCTATTGATTAGTGTAATGTGATTATTCTTAGTGTGTTTTACCAAATTCTCACAGGTATTACGACCTATCTTTCCTGTTCCAAAAAGTAAAATTTTTGCGTTGGAAACATTTTTATACCGATTTAAAATATATTGTACCGAAGCAAAAGAAACCGAAGTGGCTCCTGAAGAAATTTGAGTCTCGTTTTTAATTCGCTTACTGGCCTGAATCACGGAGTTCACCAAGCGCTCTATAAATGGATTGGCCATACTTAGATGCTTAGAAATATTAAAAGCCTGTTTTAACTGACTTATAATCTCAAAATCTCCCAAAATCTGGCTGTCTAATCCCGTACCCACTTTAAACATATGAGAAATTGCCTGATGGTTTTTATACACATAAGCAACTTTTTCAAACTCCTCTACGGTACCATTGGTGTGTTGGCAAAGTAATTTAATGAGTTGAAAAGGATGTTGGGCAAAGCCATAAATCTCGGTACGGTTACACGTAGAAGTAATTAATATACCATCTACGCCTTCGTTTTTGGCATCGATTATTAAGCTCTTTTTTTGCTCTTCATTGAGGTTAAATTTCCCTCTAATATCAGCGTCTGCTTTTTGATAGCTTAAACCAATGGCATAAAAAGAATTGTGTTTAGATATATGATAGTTCTTCATAGAAGAATAAGGTCCTAAATATTTAGACTACAAAAGTAACTGCTAAGTTTTTGTAAAAGTAACGTTAAAAGTACTTTTATTGTCGTTAGAGGTTATTTTAAAGTAGAATGAGGGCTAATTCGTTGAAATAAGCTATTTTTGTGGGGTCAACGAGGTTTTTGGATTCATTATTTTAGAATGATTCTAAATAAAAAGAGATTTTTACGTATGGAAAATAACACAGAAAATAACGCTCAAAGTACTTTTCACAAACTGCTCGTAGAAGATGGGATTCATATTCTTACTTTTCAGAATGATACGTCTGATAATCAGTTTTTTGAAAAAGAAATGCATAGTGATTTCATTCAGTTTCATTTTTGTTTAAAAGGGATGGGGAAGTTCAGTTTTAATCAAGGAAATTATTCGCTTAATTTGGGAGAAGAAAAATCTTTACTGCTTTACAATCCCACCAAAAACTTACCTTTAAACGTTGCTGTAAGTGCAAATTCTTGGATGGTAAGTATTGTGATTTCCATTCAAAAATTGCATTCTCTATTTTCTGAAGAAGCCAATTACATCGATTTTTTAACCGATGATAACCGGGATAAAAAATATTATCAAGAACAATCTATAAGTCCGTCGATGGCCGTAGTCTTAAGTCAGATTCTTAATTTTAACCTGCATCCTTCCGTAAAGAAAATCTATTTAAAGGGAAAAGCGTATGAATTGATGGGGCTATATTTTAACCGTCCTGAAGAAGCCGATATAGAGCAGTGTCCTTTTTTGATTGACGAAGATAATGTGCGCAAAATTCGTAAAGCAAAAGACATTATGATTCAGCGAATGGTAGAGCCTCCAAGCTTGCAAGAACTCGCCGATGAGATTGGACTAAGCTTAAAAAAACTAAAAGAAGGCTTTAAAGAAGTCTACGGCGATACCGTTTTTGGGTTTTTATTTGATTATAAAATGGACTTTGCTCGTAAGCTTTTAGAAACAGGGCGACACAATGTAAATGAGGTTGGATTAAAAGTAGGTTACAGTACAGCAAGCCATTTTATTGCTGCTTTTAAGAAGAAATTTGGCACTACGCCCAAAAAATATATTCAGTCGGTCAATTTAATATAACTATTAAGAGCTTCATAAAATTGAAGGCTCTACCTGTATAATCTTAGTATAAACCAGTATTTTTGAAAAAAATTTGAAATGAAAGGAGTTTTACTCGTCAACTTAGGTTCTCCAGAGAGCACAGACCCCAAAGATGTAAAAAAATATTTAGATCAATTTCTAATGGATGAACGCGTCATCGACGTGCCTTGGTTATTGCGCGCTTTTATTGTTAAAGGAATTGTTTTAAACACGCGCCCAAAAAAATCTGCCGCGGCCTATCAAAAAATTTGGTGGGAAGAAGGTTCTCCGCTTATTGTACTTTCAGAGCGTTTACAAGAACAAATAGATAAATTTACAGAGGTTCCTATATCTCTAGCGATGCGTTATGGAAAACCTAGTATGGAGCAAGGCTTAAAAGAATTGCACGCTAAAGGAGTTGATGAGGTATTATTATTACCGCTTTATCCTCAGTTTGCCATGGCAACTACAGAGACGATTGTAGTTCTAGCAGAAGAGCTGCAAAAAGAGCATTTTCCTGGAATGAAGATTACTACAGTACCTCCTTTTTATAACCGTCCAGATTATATTGAGGTGCTTTCTCGTAGTATTGCCGAAAAGCTAGAAAATTTAGATTACGAGCATTTGTTATTTAGTTATCACGGTGTACCAGAGCGGCACATTAAAAAAAGCGATATTACCAAATCGCATTGCCAAATAAACGATACTTGTTGTAAAACGGCATCGCCAGCGCATCAATTCTGTTACCGTCATCAATGTTATGAAACCACTCGTTTGGTGGCCGAAAAATTAGAATTAAATCCTGATGCTTACAGTACATCATTTCAGTCGCGTCTAGGATTTGATCCTTGGTTACAACCTTATACCGATAGGACTATTGAAAAATTTGGCCTTAACGGAATGAAAAAAATGGCCATTGTTACTCCTGCTTTTGTTTCAGATTGTTTAGAAACTTTGGAGGAAATTGCCATGGAAGGCGAAGAAATTTTCCATGAAAATGGAGGAAAAGAACTTACCGTGATTCCTTGTTTAAATGATCGTGACGACTGGGTAAAAACATTAAGTTCATGGATTAACGCCTGGGTAGAGGTAAAACAAGAAGAAAGTGTAGGCGCATAATGGCAAAGGTAAATTCGGAAGCCCTAGGAAAAGAACCTATAGGAAAACTGCTCATTAAACAATCTTTACCGGCTTCCATTGGGATTTTGGTCATGTCGCTCAACATTTTGGTAGATACTATTTTTGTTGGGAACTGGATTGGTCCTACTGCTATTGCCGCCATCAACGTGGTCTTGCCCGTATCTTTCTTTATTGCTGCGTTAGGAATGGCCATTGGGATTGGAGGTTCTTCTATTATCTCTAGGGCATTAGGCTCTAACAATCACATAAAAGCACTAAAAACCTTCGGAAACCAAATTATCTTAACGCTGGTGTTGTGTATTTTATTGGTGGTCTTGGGACTTTGGTTTATTAAAGAACTCATTCCCGCCTTTGGCGGAAAAGGAGATATTTACGCTCCCGCAGAAATCTATTATCGCATTGTGCTTTACGGAGTTCCTATTTTGGCCTTGAGCATGATGGGAAACTCTGTGATTAGAGCAGAAGGACAACCTAAATTTGCGATGGTTGCCATGATTTTGCCTTCTATTGTTAATCTCGTGGCAGATTATATTTTTATTTACATTTTTGATTGGGGAATGGCAGGAGCTGCTTGGGCAACAACCGGCTCTTATTTTATCTCTTTCTCCTACGTGTTGTGGTTTTTCCTTTCTAAAAACTCAGAGTTAAAACTAAATAAAGCGCATTTTAAACTCGATTTTCCTATCTTAAAAGAAATTGCATCGCTGGGATTTGTCACTTTAGCAAGACAAGCGGTGGTAAGTGTTACCTATTTATTACTGAATAATATTTTATTTAATTTAGGCGGAGAGGCCTCGGTAACAGTATATGCGATTGTAGGAAGAATGCTCATGTTTGCGCTATTTCCAGTATTGGGAGTAACGCAAGGTTTTTTGCCTATTGCAGGTTATAACTATGGGTCACATCAGCCCGAAAGAGTGAGAGAATCTATTAATAAGGCAATTTTGTATGCAGGAATTTTAGCTTTGGGCGTATTTGCAATCATTATGATTTTCCCCGAATCTATTGTGGCTATTTTTACCACAGATGAAACGATTTTGGCAGAAACTCCATCGGCCATGCGTTGGGTTTTTGCAGCATTGCCTATTATTTCGCTTCAATTGATAGGCTCAGCCTACTTTCAGGCGATAGGAAAAGCAACTCCCGCTTTTTTACTCACCTTAACCAGGCAAGGCTTTTTCTTTATCCCGCTCATTTTAATATTGCCTGAGTATTACGGAGAATTAGGCGTTTGGATTTCTTTTCCGCTAGCCGATTTTCTTTCTACCATCGTCACAGGATTTTTTTTGAATAGAGAAATTAAAAAGAATTTAGTTCCAAAATCAGTATAACCGAGTCATGAATAATTAAATTTGAGTATGGAATACTACAATTACATAAAATCGCTTCATCTAATTTTTGTGATTACGTGGTTTGCAGGCTTGTTCTATATCCCGAGGTTGTTTATTTACCATATTGAAGCTCAGGCTAAAAATGAGGTCGAAAGAGAAATTTTAAGCGATCAGTTAAAAATTATGACCAAGAGGTTGTGGACTATTATTACATGGCCTTCCGCAGTTTTGGCTACGCTATTTGCGGTTTGGTTATTAATTTTAAACCCTGCGTGGCTATCGCAGCCTTGGATGCACATAAAATTGGCATTTGTTTTGTTGCTATTTATATATCACGGAAAATGTCAACAGATTTTTAAGCAACAACAAAACAATATTTTTAAATGGACCTCCAATCAAATGCGCTTATTTAATGAAGGTTCAACCCTTATACTTTTCTCCGTGGTGTTTTTGGTGATCTTAAAAGGTACCTTCAATTGGATTTTTGGCGTGGCAGGTATTTTCGTGTTAGGAATTTTACTCATGTTGGGCATTAAAGTGTACAAACGAATTAGAAATAAAAACAATTAAGATGAGGTGGCTCAAACGTTCTTTACGAACCCGAATTTTCTTGAGCATGATATTTTTGGTGTTAGGAGCCTCTGTTCTTATCGCCGTAGTTACCATTTATCAATATAAAAAAGAAGCGGAAGCCTACCAAAAAGATAAACTCAAGCAAAAGGAAGCTTCCATACGAGCGAGTATTAATTATGAAATACAAACGACCACTTATGAGGTCACCACAGAAAATATTCCATTAATTTTTAGAAAGAAAATTCACGAGCTTAAAAACATTCATAACACCGAAATTAATTTTTACGATCTTCAAGGGCGCTTGCTTAAATCTTCTAAAGCAACTTTTTTTAAAGACACATCAGTAACCAACATGCCTAAGGAAGCTTTATTGCTTTTAGAGGGATCTGAAAATAAAAAATACGTTCGTTTTTATAAAGAGGACGGAAAAAAATACCAATCTTCTTATACTTACATTACCGATGCTTATTTTAAACCTTTAGCAATTCTTAACCTTCCAAGAATTGACGACGACGGATTTATAGACATGCAGCTAAAAGATTTCTTAAAAATCTTGGCTCAAGTTTATATATTTCTCATTTTGATTGCAATTTTATTGTCCTACTTTTTATCTAAATACATTACCTCTTCTTTAAAAACGGTAAGTGAAAAAATACACGCTACCCGATTGGATAAAAAGAATAAAAAAATTGCTATAAAAGACACTTCAGAAGAGATTAAGTCGCTTATTAAAGCCTATAACTCTATGATAGATGAGTTAGAAGAAAGTGCGGTAAAATTGGCCACCAACGAGCGAGAACAAGCTTGGCGCGAAATGGCAAAACAAGTGGCGCACGAGATTAAAAATCCGTTGACGCCTATGCGATTAACCGTACAGAGTTTTGAGCGACGTTTTGATCCTGAAGACCCAGATATTAAAGAAAAGCTTAAAGATTACACCAAGACGCTTATTCAGCAAATTGATACGATGAGTTCTATTGCTTCGGCCTTTTCTAATTTTGCTAAGATGCCGGCACAGCAAAATGAAACGCTTAATGTGCCAAAAATCGTTAAATTAGCCTTAGATATTTTTAATGAAATGAATATTGAGTTCTTTACGGAAGAGGAAGAGATTTTAGCCATTTTTGACCGTACGCAATTGATTAGGGTAGTGACCAACTTGGTGAAAAATGCTTTGCAGGCTTCAGAAGAAAATCCGCAGCAGCGAGTAGAAGTTTTGGTAAAAACAGATGAAGATTCGGTTTGTATTCTTATTAAAGATAACGGAACAGGAATTTCAGAAGAAAATAAAATTCATATTTTTGAACCTAAATTTACCACTAAATCTAGCGGAATGGGACTAGGTTTAGGAATTATAAAAACCATTATTGAAGCCTATAAAGGCAGCATATCTTTTACTTCTAAAGAAGGAGAAGGAACTACATTTAATGTTAAATTTCCTAAAATATAAACTATGAGTTACCACAATATTTTATTAGAAAAAGAAAACGGATTGGCGCAATTAACCATCAACCGACCTAAAAAATTAAACGCTTTAAACAGAGAAACTCTCGCCGAAATTCATAGCGCTTTCGCAGAATTGGAGAGCGACGAAGAGGTAAAAGCAATCATCATCACCGGAAGCGGAGAAAAAGCTTTTGTAGCCGGAGCAGATATTTCTGAATTTGCCGATTATAACGTGGAAGAAGGAAAAGATCTTGCCGCAAAAGGACAAAAAGAAGTCTTTGATCGTATTGCCAATTTTAAGAAACCTGTGATTGCAGCCATCAATGGTTTTGCATTGGGTGGCGGACTAGAATTAGCCATGGCGGCACATTTTAGAATTGCCAGCGATAATGCTAAAATGGGATTGCCAGAAACATCATTGGGAGTAATTCCTGGGTATGGAGGAACGCAGCGTTTGCCGCAATTGGTAGGTAAAGGTAGAGCGATGGAAATGATTATGACGGCAGGAATGATTGATGCGAAACAAGCTTTGCAATACGGTTTGGTAAATCATGTAACCACTGCAGATGAACTGATGGAACTTGCTACTAAAACGGCTCATAAGATTATGAGAAATTCTATGGTTGCCATTTCTAGAGCAATTGAAGCCATTAATGCGAACGATGAAGATGGCGTAAATGGTTTTGAAAAAGAAGTAGAGAACTTTGGAAAAAGTTTTGATACCGAAGATTTTAAGGAAGGAACGAGTGCCTTTTTAGATAAGAGAAAAGCAGATTTTCCTAATAAATAGTCGTCTGCGACTAAGATTTATGATTGCTTTCGCCCGTATCATTCGGGTGGAAGCTAATAGACTTATTTGGTATTGCTTTGATGATTCTTAGGTCAAGTGTTATTTAATACGATGGTATTTAGAAAATAAAGGGGAGTTTCAATTATAACCTGAGTTCGATCTAATTTTAATAAAGTTCAAATACTGTCAGTTCGAGTGATTTTTCTTGGAAAAATTATACCGAGAACAAGTATTTGAACGAAAATCGTTATTCTCGTTACAAAATTTTTTCAAAATTTCACTCGAACTGACACGATTTTCTCAGGTCGAATACAGATTTACACTTACATTTTTTAAAAAAGACATCATTTAATCGGATAAAACCCATAAAATAGGAAATAATCCCACTTAAATAAGCTAACTTTGACTTAAATTAAGTCAAAGTTTCTTTATGTCTATTTCTTATCAAAAAGGTCGGGGTGCACAAAAAAATGTGCATAACAAATTTCAGGAATACGAGCATAGCGTAGATTCTGAATATTTGGAATACTGCCATAAAGAAGGAGAAGAACCGCAAAAGCAACACACAAATTTTCTAGAGGTTTTCCCAAAAACTTTTGTGAATAAAGTGAAAAGTCCAGATGTGGGGATGGGTTTTTCTGCTAATCCTTACCAAGGGTGTGAACACGGTTGCATTTATTGTTATGCTAGAAATACACACGAATATTGGGGTTATGGTGCTGGTTTAGATTTTGAAAAACAAATCTTAGTCAAGAAAAATGCGCCCGAATTATTGGAGCAGAAATTAAAGAGTAAAAACTGGCAGGGTGATGCTATTGTTTTTTCTGGAAATACGGATTGTTACCAACCCATAGAACGCAAATTGCAAATTACTCGGCAGTGTTTGGAAGTGATGCTTCAATATAAGCATCCTACAGGAATCATCACTAAAAATAGCCTTATTTTAAGAGACCTAGATCTTTTAAAAGAATTGGCTCAGCTTAACCTCATTAGGGTGAATATTTCTATCACTTCTTTGTCTGAAGAAACACGTAGGTTGTTAGAACCTAGAACGGCGAGCATAAAGCAACGTTTAAAAACTGTGGAAGAACTTTCTATGAACGGGATTCCTGTAAGTGTAATGATGGCACCCATTATTCCCAGCATCAATAGTCATGAAATTTTGCCTTTGGTAAAAAAAGTAAGCGAGTTGGGAGCTAGGTCTGTGGGATATACAGTAGTGCGTTTAAATGGCGCTATCGCGGAAATTTTTAAAGATTGGATTGAAAAAGCATTACCCGATAGAGCCGAAAAAGTCTTGCATCAAATTGAAGCTTGCCACGGAGGAAATCTGAATGATAGTCGGTTTGGAACTCGGATGAAGGGAGAAGGGGAGTTTGCTAAGCAAATTGCGCTTCAGTTTAAAATAGCTAGAGGTAAATATTTTTCTTCCGTAAAGGAAATTCCAGCATTAGATAAAAGCCACTATTTAGAACTTAAAAATCCGCAGTAT
Source organism: Mesonia ostreae (assembly GCF_031845265.1). NCBI lineage: Bacteria > Pseudomonadati > Bacteroidota > Flavobacteriia > Flavobacteriales > Flavobacteriaceae > Mesonia > Mesonia ostreae. The sequence continues at coordinate 16,104 of NZ_JAVRBG010000006.1, forward strand.
ACATTGTTTTAACGCTTTCCTTCCCACTCAGCGTAAAACTGCTCTAGATACAACTCCATAAATTCGTGGCGTTGCTTGGCCATTTTAGTACCCGTTTTGGTATTCATGCGGTCTTTTAACAGTAAGAGTTTTTCGTAAAAATGGTTGATGGTAGGATTTTCTCCTTTTTTGTATTCTTCTTTGCTCATATCTAGTTTCGGAGCGATGGAAGGGTCGTAGATTTTTCGGTTTTTAAAACCTCCATAATTAAAAGTACGTGCAATACCAATGGCGCCAATGGCATCGAGTCTATCGGCATCCTGAACCACATTAAGCTCTGGAGAAGTAAAGGTTTGTTGAATGTTTCCGCCTTTAAAAGAGATATTTTTAATAATTTCTTTTACGTGCGTTATCACAGGTTCTTTAAGATGTAGGCTTTTTAAAAAAGTGCTTGCTTTTTCAGGTCCAATGCTTTCATCTCCATCATAAAATTTAGAGTCGGCTATATCGTGTAAAAGTGCGCCTAAAGAAACAATTTCTAGATCTACTTTTTCTTGTGCGGCAATAAGCAGGGCATTTTTATAGACGCGTTCTATATGAAACCAGTCGTGACCACCTTCGGCATGTTGTAATTCATTTTTTACAAAAGCTTTGGTGGCCAGAATGATTTTAGATTCTTCCCTCATCTATACCAGTTTTATTATAAAATAAGTATTATTTAGTTAAAGCAGGGTTAACCCATTTAAAGTGTGTAATCTCGTCAGAAATTTTCATTCTGCTCTGGATACGCTCCATTCTTGCCGGAAGTTTGGTCACAAAGTCTCTCGCTTTTTCGGCTTCTTCATTGAGGCCCGTTAATTTCTCGATATCCCAACGTACAATCAATCGCTTCATAATATCTATATAATCGTTCCCGGTGTAGACACCAATACGTTGTGCGCAATTGGAAAATTCATCGAAAGCGCTTCCCATCGTATCGCCAGACTCTCTTAAGAACATAGCGGGCATAACAATTTTGTTTTTCATCATATCTTTAAAAGCAATCATCATATTGCTAGGATCTATTTTAAAGATTTCGTCTACGAACGTACTGTAAGCATTAAAGTGACGCATTTCATCTCCGCTAATGATTTTACACATTTTTGCTAAAGATTTATTTCCATAATTACGCGCTAATTTGGCCACACGGTTATGAGAAACATAGGTCGCCAATTCCTGAAAACTCGTGTAAACAAAGTTTTTATAGGGATCTCTATCGGTTCCAATATCAAAACCATCATTGATTAAGTGTTGCGTGGTACGCTCTACTTCAATCATATTTACTCTCCCAGAAAGATACAAGTATTTGTTAAGCACATCGCCGTGACGGTTCTCCTCGGCTGTCCAATATCGTACCCATCTAGACCATGAAGTTCCTCCGTCTTGCTGGCTTATGCCATCTACATCCATCAACCAAGATTCATAAGTAGGCAAGGCTTCTTCAGTAATGGTATCTCCCACTAAAACTACCCAAAAATCATAAGGAAGCTCTTTTGCAAGCTCTCTAATTTCGGTTACTTCGTCATAAAAACTGTCTCCTTGAGAATTGGGCAAAAAGTCTGTAGGTTGCCAAATTTCTTCCACGGGAATAAGGAATTGATCAATAAATCCATCAACCTTACTTTCCAGTTGCTGCATTACTTCGAGTCGTATATTTTTTTGAGGATCCATATGGGTTTGTATTTATGTATTTTTAATATCTTTTTTGATTATATGTTCTACTTTCTGGATTAATTCTTCCGTAGAATAATCACTTACTTTTAATGTGGGTTGCACTTTACAGTTTAGGTGTACTCCCAAACTTAAAGGAAATTGGCCTCTTTTCACAATTTGCCAAGAATTATTTATGGTTACTGGAACAACAACCGCATCTGGACAAAATTTAAATAACATCTTTAATCCATTAGGAGAAAATGGCTTTGGCGCTCCGTCTTTATCTTTTGTTCTTGTGCCTTCGGGAAAAATAACTGCCGCTCTATTGGTATCAATCAAATACTGTGCAAACTTCTTAATTTCAGGCAAAGATTGTCTAGGGTTTTTTCTATCAATCAGAATAGATCCACCGTGTGTTAAGTTATAGGAAATACTTGGAATACCTTTCCCTAATTCCTTTTTACTGATAAATTTAGGGTGAATTTCTCTCAAATACCAGGAAATAGGTGGTATATCGTAAGGACTTTGGTGATTGGCAATAATAATATGCGGAACGTCTTTCTCAAATTCTTGATCATTTTCAAATGTAATTCTAGTTCCTAAAACATTAAGACAACGCAATAGAAAGAAGTTAAGGTAGTCTACACTTTTTTTATGTGTTTGATATCCAAATATGTTAAAGCAAATCCATTGAATGGGGTGAAAAATCAATAATACCAATCCAAAACACAGGTAATAGAGAACTGAAATGGGATAGGATAAAATGGTCTTCATAACTAAAACGACGTCTAAAGCGCAAAAATAAGTTTTAAATTAGAGTCGGGCTCAATATTTTTTTAAAACCATTGTGCTTGCATAATAAAAAAGGCCGTTCATATGGGAACGACCTTCATTTTTCTATTTTACCTACGCTTAGCAGTATTCGTTGTAAGCATCTTTTAAGTTTTCTGCAATCATTTCTGCAGGTCGACCTTCAATGTGGTGGCGCTCTAGCATATGTACTAATTCTCCATCCTTAAATAAGGCCATACAAGGCGAACTTGGAGGAAAAGGTACCATATGAGCACGTGCTTTCTCTGTAGCTTCTTTATCTACACCGGCAAATACGGTTGCCAAATGCGAAGGTTTTTTACTATTCTCTAAAGACATTTTTGCTGCCGGTCTTGCATTTGCTGCAGCACAACCACAAACCGAATTTACTACCACTAAGGTAGTTCCTTCTTGTTTAATAGCTTGATCAACGGCTTCTGCACTTTGTAATTCTTCAAAACCTATAGAAGTCAATTCTTCTTTCATAGGTTTAACTAAATCTGCTGGATACATATTTCGATATTTTTTGTTCAAATTATTAATTACAAAGATACCAAAATCTGGACGAATCTTATATCGCATACCAAATTAAACAGAGTATATCGCAAATAAATTCTTTTATTAAAGTTTATTCTTTCCTAGAAATTAGTACCGCAAACTACTTCACGAATCATTTCTCATTTCAAGTAAGCGCAACTAGTTCGTTTTTCAAAAGCGACTTGATCTATTTAAATAGGCTTTATTTAGGAATACTTGAATAGGTTATTTTTATTCTTAGCCATAAAACCACAGAAGCTTATATATTTGCATTTCAAAGTGAAAAGTATGATTAAGTGGATTGGAGCCATTTTAGGAATGGTTTATATGCGATGGCCAGGCGCCATTCTCGGTTTTTTATTGGGTAGTCTTATAGAGGCCTTTTTAAAAGGAAAGCAGATGAAAGGAGGTGGCGGAGCCTTTCAAGATATCTTTCAGCAGCAAAGAGCACAAAATGTTTCTATGGGAGATTTCGAACTGAATCTACTTACCCTATGCTCAGTTGTGATAAGAGCCGACGGAAAAGTAAATCAACGCGAATTAGATTATGTGCGTTCTTATTTTGTGCAGTCGTATGGTAAAGAAAGAGCCAACGCGACTTTTAAGACCTTTAATGAGGTCATTAAAAATAGGGAAATTGAACCTCAGCGAATTTGTGCTTATATGCGTTCTAGAACCAGCTATGAGGTGCGCTTGCAAATTCTTCATTTTCTCTTCGGAATTACCCAAGCAGACGGTCATATCTCTTCTGCCGAGTTAAGAGAGCTCCAAAAAATTGCTGGCTACTTGCAAATTAACCGACGTGATTTTGAAAGCATACAGGCCATGTTTGTCAAATCTGCGGATGCTACGAGTGCGTATAAAATTTTGGAAATCGAAAAAAATGCCACCGATGCGGAAGTGAAAAAAGCCTTTAGAACTATGGCCAAAAAATACCATCCAGATAAGCTACAAGGAATGGACGAAGCCTATAAAAAAGGAGCCGAAGAGAAATTCTTAAAGGTACAAGAGGCTTATGAACAGATTCAGAAAGAAAGAGGGATGTAAACCCGATTTGAAAATTACTCTTTTTTTGATTGAAAAATAGCGTAATTGTACCTCAAACCCCTCATTCCTAAACAAAATTGGCTCCTGCGATTTACGAGGAGTCAATTTCTGAACAACCAAAGTTTAGGATCAACAAAACTTAGGTATTTTTTGATGAAAATTCACTCAATATGAATTAACTAAAGTTAAGCAATATTTTGAATACAGTAAAATAACTTATTTCTGAATTTGTCTTAAAACTATCGCTATCCGCGGAAGCGTAATAAAAAATATCATCTATTAGAGCAAATTCATTAACTCTTTGGAAGTATAATACACAAAGACTCTTTCCTTAACTCTAAAATTACGATCAAAAATTAGGGTAGCAGGAAGTGAAAAAGGTCTTTCTGCTCTAGAAGCTAATAGCAATGGAAGTCATGAACTCCGTTGCGTTTTTTTAAAGGCTGTCTGTTTACAAATTCTATTCCGTCAAACTGAATGGTATCGGTGCGTTCCACATCCATTTCAACAGCATAATATTCTTTATTTATCTTCTGAATTACCTCTATATTGCTGAAAACTTCTCGCTGTATTTTTTTGCAATAGGCGCACCATTTGGCGTGAAAAAACATAAACACAGGCTTGGGTTCTTTTTTAAAAGCTTGCTCTAGTTCTGGCCAAGTTTTCCATTGGATGGCGTCCTTTTGCTGAGCTTTTAATGGGAGAAACCAACCCAGAAATAGAACGAGTATAAGGTATTTGCTATAATTTATCATAAGGCTGATAAGCTTGTAAGTTTGTGAAGTATTAGTATGGCTCTAGTTTAATAAAACGATGTTTTCAATTCCTCCCCTTGGCAAAATCTTGAAGTTTCGGGAGAGGAGGGGATGAGATGACAAAATTTATAATTCATCCTATCCCCAAGCCTTTCCAGAGGAAAGGGAGAGTAAAACTTCAAATTATCAATGCACTTTTAAACTACAGCTATTAGTATTAAATTCTTGATAAAATTAAAAATCTCCAAATTTTAGACCTATAAAGTACGTTCTCGGGCGGTTAGGACCATAAATATAATCTGAATCTCTAAGCGAACCTCGCTCAAAATCATCTTGATAGCTGTCAAATAGATTCTGTACTCCGCCGCTTAACTCTACGTGAAAATTTTCTATGGGATCAAAGTGGTAGGTAAGTTTGGTGGTCATATCAAAAAAGGATGGGGTATCTACCAAATCTAAATAGCCAGAGCTGCTCACCACACGAGGAGCAATCATAGAGCCTGTATAACTACCCGTTATATCTAATCTAAAAGCTTCACTCATTGTCCAATTGGCATCCATAAACCCGTAGGCGTTAGGAGAACGTACAAAATCATCTATAATTACATCTTCTTCCCCTTGCACGCTTGCATCGGCCTCAAAAAGCAGCTGACTTTCTTTATACACAGAACGCTGAAAAGTTGCTCCAGCTTTAAACATAAGGTCGGCACTTGGGGAAACACTCAACTCTATATTGGCACCAGCCACATAAGCACCAGAGCCATTTCTAGACTCTTCTAAAACAGAGCCGTTAGGTAAAGAATTTCCTGTACTAACGATGGTAAAAGGATTTTCTAAAGTCGTGTAAAAACCATCCAGTAAAAAGTTGGTTTGGGTTTTATTAAAGCTTTTTGTGTAATTAAAAGAGGCCGTATAAGCATTAGAAAATTCACTTTCTAAATCGTCTGACAGAATAACAAATCGCTGCTCTCCGCCTAAAGATGAAATATGTAAATCTTCATTAAAAGCCTGTGGTGCACGAAAACCTCTAGAATAGCCTCCTCTAAATTGTAGGTTATTGGTGATATCATAAAGAACCGTTAACCGCGGACTAACCACGGTTTCATTTACTTGAGAAGACCGACTTACATTTTGAATGCTGTAAAAACCATCTACATCTACGTGGTCTAATCTTGCCCCAACAAGTGCTGTAAACTCCTCAATGGGTTTCCACTCATATTGCGCATAAAGACCAATGCTATTCACTTTTTGGTCTATGATGCGGTTATAGCCTGGCATAGCATCTTCGGTATCATTAAGTTGATATTCTCCGCCCACAGTAATTACATCTTTATTATTAAAATAATGCGAGTATTTTGCTCCCGCAACCACGGCAATATCGGTGGTTTTTCCAAAAGCATTGTTGGCCACAAGAGAATCTGCAGCCGCGCGAGCGCCACCTAAACCACCATAATAGCTATCACGATCTGTATGCTGAACAGAAACATAAGCCGTTCCTTCATTTTTACGTGCGTCATCAAACAATTCATAATCTAAACCAGTGAAAATGATATTGTGGTCTAATTCTTCGGTAATATCAGTAAATTGCGGAGCAAGATCAATGCGATCTCCACCGCGTCTATATTCTCTAATGGCGGTAAAATCTAATCCTATTCGGCTATTGTCATTGGGGCGTAAAAATGTTTTGGCACCTAATGAGTTGTTGGTCAGTTTTGTAATCTCACTAAAACCTTCTCCGTTGGCATCGTAAGCATCACGATTACGAAAAATACCGTACACCGTAACTCCGCTAGAAAGATCTTCACTTACTATAGAAGCATTTACATTTACATTACGATCTGCGGTAGTCCCGTCTATTAATCCAAAGTTAGAAGAAACGTCCCAGTTGTTATTAACGGGTTCTTTGGTGATCACGTTTACGGTACCCGCAATGGCGTTAGATCCAAAGAGTGCAGAGCCACCACTGCGCACCACTTCTACGCGGTCTATAATACTCACAGGAATTTGTTCCAATCCATAAACGCCATTTAAAGCACTAAAAACAGGGCGGCTATTTACCAAAACTTGTGTGTATTGCCCATCCAATCCGTTAAGGCGTACTTGGGTAAACCCGCAGTTTTGACAATTGGTTTCTACACGCACTCCAGGCTGGTAGTTGAGGCCATCGGCTAATGAAATAGATTGTGTGGCTTCAAACAATTTTGGGCTCAGCACATTTACAATTACGGGAGCGTCTTTTTTACTAATTCTATTTCGGGTGGCGCTTACCACCACTTCTTCTAAACCTAATAAATCTGGATTTAAAGTGAAGTTAAGCGGTGTATTTATAAAATTACTCGTAGTTATTTTTTGAGTTTTGCTTTTAAAACCAACAGCTTGTATTTGAATGGTATATTCTCCACCGGAAATTTTCAATTCGTAGGCTCCATTAATATTTGCGGCAACGCCTAAGGTTGAGTTGACCGCACTATATTGACAAAGGGGATGGGATGATCCCCGTCGGTTACTTTTCCGCTAAGCGTTATTTTATCTTGAGCGATACTCAAAAGCGGAAAAAATATTAATAAGAGGAATAATTTTTTCATTTGTTCACTACTGTAATTTAGGCAAAGCTAAATATAATATTTAGAATATTAAAATGTATAATTAAATAATGTATTTTAGTTATGGTGTTTGAAAGAATAAATTTGTCGGGATGCCTAATTTTACTGATTTGTTTCAGGTTTAATTATAATAGAACAAAGATCTTACGCATAAAAATAGCACTGCGGAAGTCTTCCTTATGAGAATTATAAAAATTTAATACTTCAGAAAAATAACCAAAAAAAAACTTTATTTAGGAATAGCTAAAAGTTAATTATGAAAAATATAATGTATCTTTGAGCTTTATTTAAATTATATGTTTACACAGTCTGAAGAAAATTATTTAAAAGCTATATTTCATCTACAGCAAGAGATGAGTGATGGAGTTTCTACCAGTAGGCTTTCAGAATTATTAAATACTAAAGCAGCGTCTGTCACCGAAATGATAAAAAAATTGGCCGATAAAAATTTGGTCAATTATAAAAAGTATTACGGCGTGCAACTCACTAGTCTTGGTAAAAAGCAAGCTTTATCTGTGGTGCGTAAACACCGTCTGTGGGAATCTTTTTTAGTAGAACGTTTAAATTTTAAGTGGGATGAAGTCCATGAAGTGGCAGAACAATTAGAACATATTAGTTCTACAAAACTGGTTGAGGAATTAGATAAGTTTTTGGGTAGACCCCAATATGATCCGCACGGAGATCCTATTCCAGATGCTAACGGAAACTTACCCAAAGCCACCAAAAAGCGACTGTCTCAGCTAAAAGAAGGAAGCCAAGCCGTTTGTAAAGGTTTTAATGACAACAGTTCTTCTTTTTTAAAATATCTAGACAAACAAGGAATAGGTATGGATACTTCTATTGAAGTTTTGCAAATAGAAAGCTTTGATGAAAGCATGACGATTAAGGTTGATGAAAAAGAAATATCACTTTCAAAAACGGCAACCGACCATATTTATGTGGAAGATCAAATTCGCGCCTAATTTATTAATAAACAGATCACAATACCTATGAAACACTTTCTTTTGCTTTTTTATTGTACCCTTCTTTTTACTGCTTGTAAAGAAACTTCAACGAATGATCCCAATAAACTCAATATCGTAACCACCACCACCATAATTACAGATTTGGTGAACAATATTGGAGGTGATGCTGTTGAGGTGCAAGGTTTAATGGGAAGCGGAGTAGATCCGCATTTATACAAGGCAAGTGAAGGAGATGTTTCTAAATTAACCCGAGCCGATGTGGTTTTTTATAGCGGTTTACACCTAGAAGGGAAGTTGGTAGATGTTTTTGAGAAAATGGGAAGAAATACCAATACTATTGCCTTAGCGGAAGTATTAGATAAAAAGAAATTAATAGGATCTGAGTATTTTGCCTCTAGTTTTGATCCGCATATTTGGTTCAATATTAAATACTGGAAACAAATCACGGTAAATCTCACGCAGCATTTAAGCGAATTAGATCCTAAAAATGCAGAATTGTACAACAAGAATAAAGACATCTATCTAAAAAAATTAGAGACGTTAGAAGCAGAAGTACGAGAAACCATTGCTAGTCTACCCAAAGAAAAACGCATCTTGGTGACCGCGCACGATGCCTTTAATTATTTTGGAGAAGAGTACGGTTTTGATGTAGTAGGCTTGCAGGGTTTGAGTACCGCAACAGAAGCTGGCGTACAGGATGTGCAAAACTTAGCCGAATTGATTATCGATAAAAAAGTAAAAGCCATCTTTATTGAAACCAGTGTTCCTAAACGAACTATTGAAGCCTTACAACAAGCGGTAAAGTCTGAAGGTTTTGATGTGAAAATTGGCGGAACTTTATACTCTGATGCGCTAGGAAACGCAGGAACGGAGGAAGGAACCTATATTGGGATGTTCTCTTACAATGTAGAAACCATAGTAAACGCTTTAAAATAAGATGATATGAAAGATCAACTTCCAGCCATACAAATAGATGACCTCACGGTAGCTTATGATTATAAACCTGTACTTTGGGATATTGATCTCGTAGTGCCAGAAGGAGTTCTAATGGCCATTGTTGGTCCTAACGGTGCGGGGAAATCTACGCTTATTAAATCTATTTTAGGTATTATAAAACCAATTGCTGGAAGTGTAAAAGTATTTGGAAAACCTTATAAAAAACAAGTAGATAAGGTGGCTTATGTACCTCAAAAAGGAAGTGTAGATTGGGATTTTCCTACCGTCGCTTTAGATGTAGTGATGATGGGAACTTATGGGAGCTTGGGCTGGATTAAACGTCCTGGGCAAAAAGAAAAAAAAGCTGCTTTGGAAGCGCTAGAAAAAGTGGGAATGTTGGAGTTTAAAAACCGACAAATAAGTCAGCTTAGTGGCGGACAACAACAGCGTATTTTCTTAGCACGCGCGTTGGTACAAAATGCGTCTATTTATTTAATGGATGAACCCTTCCAAGGGGTAGATGCAACCACCGAAAAAGCCATTATCAATATTTTAAAAGAACTAAGAAAAGCGAGGAAAACGCTTATTGTGGTACATCACGATTTGCAAACCGTACCCGAGTATTTTGATTGGGTCACCTTCTTAAATGTAAAAGGAGTTGCTTCAGGAAAAGTAAAAGACATTTTTAACGATGATAACCTCACTAAAACTTACGGGATTAATTATAAAGTAGCGGTGACGCAATAGGAGATTTTATCAGAAGAGTAAATTTCAGAAAGAAAGAGAATTATTAACATGGAGTTAAGCGACTTTTTTACCAATTATACCTTGCGTACCATTACTTTGGGAACCGCAATTTTGGGCGCAATTTGTGGGATGTTAGGTAGTTTTGCCGTCTTGCGGAAACAAAGCTTGTTAGGAGATGCGATTTCCCATGCTTCTTTACCTGGTATTGCTTTAGCTTTTATTCTTACCGGAGTTAAAGATGCGAATCTCATTTTGATAGGCGCATTAATTAGCGGACTTATAGGAACCTTTTGGATCAAAGGCATTGTAAGAAGAACTAGATTAAAAAGTGATACCGCTTTAGGGTTAATTCTCTCTTTATTTTTTGGGTTTGGAATGCTGTTGCTCACGTTTATTCAGAAAATGCCCAATGCTAATCAAGCTGGCTTAGACAAATATCTGTTTGGACAAGCCGCCACTTTGGTAGAGCAAGATGTTTGGGTAATGGCTATTGTAACTGGAGTAAGTCTTATTGTTTTATTGCTGTTTTGGAAAGAATTAAAGTTGCTAGTCTTCGATGCAGATTATACCAAAACCTTGGGTTTTAACACCAAATTTTTAGACATTCTTATTACCAGTTTTATTGTATTGGCTATCGTAATGGGCCTTCAAACCGTTGGGGTGGTATTAATGAGTGCTATGTTGTTGGCTCCAGCCGCCGCCGCAAGACAATGGACAAATAATTTGGGAACTATGATTATTCTGGCTTCCATATTTGGTGCTTTTTCAGGTGTTTTTGGTACTGCCATTAGTGCAAGCCAAAATAACCTTTCTACGGGACCAGTTATCGTATTGGTAGCAGCAAGCTTTGTATTGATTTCTTTTATATTCTCACCCAATAGAGGATTATTGTTTAGAGAATTAAGATTCCGAAAAAACCGAAACGAGCTACACCTTAAAAAGACGCTTACTTTTATGTATCGTATTGTAAAAAACCATGATGATATTACGCACCCTCATGCCATAAGAATTTTAAATAATTTTCAAGGTTTTACTAAAAAAACACTCACTAAATTAGAAAAAGAAGAATTGATAAGCCTCAAGGGAAATAAGTGGTCTATGACGCATAAGGGTTATGAGCAAGCTTCAGCCATGTATAACAAATTAGGACAAAGTCATGACTAGTATACAAGTAGAAATTCAGCTTATTGCGGCGTTGGTAGCCATTGCTTGTGCAATACCAGGAACCTTTCTTGTTCTTAGAAAAATGGCAATGATTAGTGACGCCATTAGTCATTCTATCTTACCAGGAATTGTATTGGGTTTTTTTATTACCCAAGACCTTAATTCGCCTTTACTTATTTTATTAGCGGCATTAACGGGAGTCATTACAGTGGTGATGGTAGAATTTATTCAGAAAACGGGATTGGTAAAAGCAGATACTGCTATAGGCTTAGTTTTTCCCGCCTTGTTTAGCATTGGAGTCATCTTAATTGCTAAAAATGCCAACGATGTACATTTAGATATTGATGCCGTTTTATTGGGAGAACTTGCCTTTGCACCTTTTGACCGATTGGAAGTTGGCGGTACAGATATAGGAGCTAAATCACTATGGGTTATTGGAACTATTTTACTGATTAGTATTACACTACTCATTCTTTTCTTTAAGGAATTAAAATTAAGCACATTTGATAAAGGGCTTGCCGCCACGTTGGGCTTTTCTCCTATAATTTTGCACTACGGACTTATGACCGTTTCTTCGGTAACTATTGTAGGTGCTTTTGATGCTGTAGGAGCTGTTTTGGTGGTAGCGCTAGTCATTGCACCCGCAGCAACGGCTTATCTGCTTACCAACAACCTTAAGAAAATGCTAGTTTTGGCCTGCTTTTTTGGTGTAATTGCTGCTATTGGAGGCTATTGGATGGCTAATCTTTTAGATGCTTCTATTGCAGGTTCTATGACTACCGTACTAGGGATTCTATTTCTATTGGTGTATCTCTTTGCTCCCCGACAAGGTGTTTTTTCAGTATATTTTAGAGAACGTCAGCAGCGAAAAGAAGTTTCTTTATTAGTTTTTTTGCTGCATTTGCAAAACCATTCAGATCCCAAAGAGCGTCACGTTAATCATTTGCAAGACCACATCAATTGGCAAAAAGTGCAAGCAAAAACCGTTTTAGACCTGGCTAAAAAGAATAATTTAATTGAAGTTGATCATCAAATTGCTTCGCTTACGCCAAAAGGGGAAGAATTTACCCAAGAAGCTTTAAGATATATCACCACCAATAAGGAAACGGCTATTGAAGAATTGAAAACTAAGTTTTTCTTATTTAGAGGTTAAAATTATTCTGGTTCAATTGATATGAATTATAACTGTCCATCGCGATAAGCCTTACGTGTTTTTATTTTATCTAGCTGTCGCTGAATAATTAGCTCTGCCAAAATTTCTCCTGCAGAAGTGTTTTTATTTTTTTCAGCTAAAGCAAGATTCGCTTTTTCCTGCGGAATATCAATGCGATATAAAAGCCGTATCAGTAAACTAAAGTCTTCTATAATTAAGCGATCTAAGTATTGAACCAAGATTCTTTTTAAGGCTTCTTGAGACTTGTTAATTTTAGGTTGAGAACGCTCCAAAGCGAAGAGTTCAAAACTCCATTGTAAGGCTTTTAAGCGATCTTGATCTAGTGACATTTGATTGAGATGATTTTCATTCATAATAGATTTCAAGCTAAGAAAAATGTTTCAATTTGAGTACCTCGAAACTTCGGGGTGTATCGAGAATAATATTTTTCCCATAAAATAGTGTTTCTCTATAATTGGATTGGCGTGTGAAATTTTTCATTAAAAATCATCAAGCACCCTTCAAGCAGAGCTAACACTGATAATACTAATTGTTTATTTAGAAATATTTATTATTATATTTTCCCTCTTTTTACATACTCCTTCCCCTTTTTTTAGAGGAGAAAGAGCACGATAATTTTTTAAAACTTAAGCCTTATTATGGATTTGATTTTGGATATAATTATAGACAAGTCTTACGCCAACTCCGGTTCCGCCGGAAGGAAGCGATCCTTTAGCTTCTTTTAAAAAGGCTGGTCCAGCAATATCTAAATGAATCCAATCATAATTTGTGAAATGCTCTAAAAACTTTGCTGCGGTAGTAGCACCACCAATGGGGCCTCCAATATTTTTAAGATCGGCGACCTCACTTTTTAAAAGATCTCCGTATTCTTTCCAAAAAGGAAGCTGAATCAACCTTTCATACGTCTCATCCCCAGATTTTTTTAGATGATTCATTTTTTCTTGCTGATTTCCAGCCATGGCAATCCCAAATGAACCTGTGATAGCCGCGGCAGCTCCTGTTAAAGTAGCAATATCTATCACTAAGTTTGGATGATACCTTTTAGCATACGTCAAAGCATCAGCAAGAATTAATCTCCCTTCGGCATCTGTATTTTGAATTTCTACGCTCGTACCATCCATCATCGTGATGACGTCATCTACCAATAGTGCATTTCCATCAATTTTATTATCGGTTGCAGGCACAATTCCTATCACATGGTAAGGAAGTTGATTTAGAGCAACTGCCGCCATAATTCCAACTACCGTAGCGCCTCCGCCCATATCTGCTTTCATAGTAGACATAGAACCTCCCACTTTTAGAGAATAACCTCCCGTATCAAACGTAACTCCTTTTCCTACCAATACCAATGGAGAAGTATTTACGGCATTTTTAGGCTGGTAGGTCATAATATTAAAGGTTGGGGGGACCTCAGATCCTTGATTTACGCCCAATAATCCGCCCATTCCTAAGTTCTCAATTTCTTCTTTGTGAAGCGTTTCGGTTTTGAATCCGCAGTCTTTTCCCGCTTGTATAATGCGTTCAGAAAACATGACAGAATCCAATTTATTTGGCGGTTCATTTACTAAAGTTCTTGTAAGGGCCACCGCTTTAGCTACTTGCAATACTTCTTGCACAGCAGCTTCGGTAAAATCTTGGCTTGGTACGTTTACGCTAAAGTTTTTTTTATCTTGTTTTTTAAGGTAAGAACCAAAATGATAACTTCCTAAAACGAGTCCTTCCAAAAAAGCTTTTTGTTGCTTTGGAGAAAGATTTTTTAAACCTCGGAGTTGTGAAGTTTCTGCATGCTCTTTTTCCAAAGCTTTATATAAAGCAATTCCTAGCGTTCTGTTTTTTTCAATATCCGTAGAAGTGATACTCACCAAAAAATTCTGAGTGTCGTCTACGTAGCTGATGACGCTATCTTTTTCTTCCTGAAAAGCTGTTTTTATTTTTTGTGTTACAATTGGATTGAATGATTTTTTCTGAAGTTGCTCTGCTGTGGAAAGAAGTAAAATGCTGTTGTTTTTTTCTGAATTGTTTTCAGTTTCATCTAACGACACTAAGTCGAGATATAGGTGGTAAGAATTCAATAGATTAAATTTAGAGTTAAAAAAATAAGATACGATTCTTTCCATTAAGCTGAAAGTGAAAAGGGAGAAAATTAGGGAGCAGTATTCAGTAAGCAGTGATTAGTGGTGAGTGGTGGGAAGAGTAGTTGAGGTTAATGCTGAATATGGCAACTTAGAATCGATTAAATCTTCATTTTAAAATAAAAGTGAAAAGTGAAAAATTCAGTGGGCAGTGGGCAGTGTTCAGTAAGCAGTGATCAGTGGTGAGAGGTGAGAAAAACAAGTTCAAATTATTGATGAAAAAGGTATTGTAAAACCGATTGAAAATTTTTTCTTACGCAAAACGCAAAACGCAAAACGCAAAACGCAAAACGCAAAACGCAAAACGCAAAACGCAAAACGCAAAACGCAAA
>NZ_JAVRBG010000006.1:31076-210178 GCF_031845265.1 Mesonia ostreae
ACGCAAAACGCAAAACGCAAAACGCAAAACGCAAAACGCAAAACGCAAAACGCAAAACGCAAAACGCAAAACGCAAAACGCAAAGAAGTTAATGAGATCTTTTTTTGCAATGTCGCATGGCTCTAAAATTATTTCTATCTTTAGGGCTATGAAAAAAATACTTCTTTTTATTGTGGTTATAAGTTTAAGTTTCGCAGCACAAGCTCAGCAAAAAACAACACCACCAATTATTGTAAAGAAATTAGAAATGGGAAAATCTTTGCAAGTGCACAAAGATTTTAGTTTCGACTTTATAAAAGTAACTGAAGATTCTCGTTGCCCCACGGGCGTAGATTGCGTTTGGCCAGGGCAAGCCAAAGTTGTGGTGATGTGGTGTAAAGACGGTAAAGAAATAGGGCAAAAAGAGGTTACTTTTAAGGCAAATCAGCTAAAAAAAGAGCCTATAGAAGTGGCGATTACCAACACGAAAAGTGTTTATATATATCAACTGAATCCGTATCCAACTTCTTCAGAAAAAGAAAACTTAGACTATTCTCTGCAAATCACAGAGCATTTATCTAAAGAAAAAAGAGAGGTTAAGAACATCCGCACCCACTAGAATCACTGCCGCAAGCACCAGATTTTACCTTCTTTTTAAGAAAGGGTGGAGTCCAAATAAGCTTAGTAAACAAGTAGATAAGAGCGATTAGAAAAGTAAGGATAACTAAAATTTCTTGTAACATAATTTCTCTATTTATTCCATCTTAATTTTATAATGCCGTACAGAAAACGAGTTTAAATGCAACATTACATTGTTAATTTGGTATTTATCCCTCTTTGAGAGGTAATTACTTTGGAGCACTGCTTGTAAATCCATCTACATAGTTCTCACGAACCTGCTCCACTTTATTTATAAACATCAATTTTAGGCACTAGAATAGATGTTTATCTTCTTCAATCTAGTAGCAAAAGATAGAATGCATCTCGACTCCGCTCGATGTGACATTGTTGTTTTTATTTAGTCAAACAAACGGATATACACTATCTATTTTAAAACTTGGAAAGCTACCAAGGCTGCTATATAGGCAATAGCTGTCATAATTACCAATTGCAATGTTGGCCATTTCCAAGAGTTCGTTTCTTTTTTTACAATCGCCAAAGTACTCATACATTGCATGGCAAAAGCATAAAAGAGCAGCAAGCTTATCCCGCTAGCAAATGTAAATAGCGGTCCGCCTAGGATAGGATTTACCTCTGCAGCCATTCTATTTTTTATGGTTTGTTCGTCGTCACTTCCTACACTATAAATGGTAGCTAAGGTACCTACAAACACCTCTCTTGCTGCGAAAGAACTTACAATGGCTATGCCAATTTTCCAATCGTAACCCAAAGGAGCAACGGCAGGTTCTATGGCTTTACCCATAATTCCAATATAAGAATTCTCTAACTTTACAGAGGCCACATGCTTGTTAAAATCTTGTTGAGATAGTTCAGTTCCATACGTTTGAGTGACTATAGCCTCGGCATTATTAAACTCTTCTCCAGGCCCGTAACTAGCCAAAACCCATAAAACAATAGAGATGGCTAGAATAATTTTACCAGCGCCAAAAACAAATGCTTTAGTTTTCTCTACGACATTAATAGCTACATTTTTAAATAAAGGCAGCTTATAATCTGGCATTTCGATCACAAAATAGCTTTTGCTTTTTAAGTTCATAATCTTATTTAGGATCCAAGCCGAGAAAATAGACATCCCAAAACCAATAAGATAAAGCAGCATTAAGGTTAAACCTTGGTAATTAAAAATTCCTAAAAATCGTTCGTCGGGAATTACTAAGGCAATAATAATGAGGTACACTGGCAATCTAGCCGAACAGGTGGTAAAAGGAACCACTAGAATAGTAATGAGGCGTTCTTTCCAATCTTCAATATTTCGGGTGGCCATCACGGCAGGAATCGCACACGCGGTACCAGAAACTAAGGGAACAACACTTTTTCCGCTAAGGCCAAAACGTTTCATGACTTTATCCATCAAAAATACCACTCGGCTCATATAACCACTTTCTTCAAGAAGCGATATAAAGAGGAACAGGAATGCGATTTGCGGAATAAAAATAACTACACCTCCAAGTCCTGGGATAATCCCTTCAGAAATAAGATTGGTGAAAACCCCGGCGGGAAGTACATCTTTGGACCATTCACTCAGCTGCACAAAAGCCATATCAATAAAATCCATGGGATAGCTAGACCAATCGTAAATCACCTGAAAAATGAGCAACAAGATAGAAAAGAAAATCACGTATCCCCAAACCTTATGAGTGAGAACGCGGTCTAGCTTTGCACGTAAATCTGTTGCGGCATTAAGATCTTTAGTAAGCGTTTCTTTAAGCGCGGCGTTAATAAATTGATAGCGCTTTATGGTTTCTTTTTGCTGAAGTCTTTTAAGTTCACTTTCCTTTTTAAGGCTAAAATCTGGGGAAGCATTGAGTTCCTTTCGGTTAAGATTTCCAAAATTAACATCTTGAGTAATTACCAACCAAAGCTTGTAAAGAGATTGGTTAGGAAAAGCTTTTCTAAGACGCCCAAAATATTCGGGATCTATGGAAGAAGCGTTTAAACATGGCTCTGTAGAAATTCTACTGTGGTTGATGATGAGTTCCTTTAAGTTTTCAATCCCTGTTTTTTTACGAGAACTCACCAAAGCTATTTTAGTGTTTAGCTTTTTCTCGAGCATAGGAATATCTATGCTGATGCCCTTGCGTTCCATACGATCTGCCATATTAATGACCAAGATGGTAGGAATGCCCAAATCTTTAATTTGAGTGAATAAAAGTAAATTCCTTTTTAGATTTTCGACATCGCTGATTACTGCAGCAACATCTGGATAATCTTTATCATTTTTATTAAGCAGGAGCTCTATCACCAAATTCTCATCCAAAGACGAAGCATTAAGGCTATAGGTTCCTGGCAAATCAATAATATGGGCTTTTAAATTGCGCGGAAGTTTACAAACTCCTTCTTTTTTCTCTACAGTGATGCCAGGGTAGTTCCCAACTTGTTGATTAAGGCCTGTGAGGTGATTAAATACAGAAGTTTTACCCGTATTTGGGTTTCCTATAAGAGCAACATTTATTTGTTTTGCCATGTTATTCTATCAAATCAATTTCTATTTTTATAGCGGTTTCCCTTCGTATCGCCAAGTGGCTTCCGTTGATATTAAGGTAGAGGGGATCTTTAAAAGGAGCTATTTGTACCAATTCTACGTCGTTACCAGGTAAGCAACCCATTTCTAAAAGCTTTAGAGGGATAGATTCATCGGTAAACTCTTTGATGATTCCGTGTTGTCCACGTTTTAAATCGGCTATGGTTACTTTCAAAGTTTATTTAGATTGAATTTAAACAAGCAAAAGTAAAAGAAAAAAACGAACTAGTAAAACCATTATCGTTAAATCCTTAATTTTGGCCGCTCTGAATTTTTTTGAGCGTAGCAATATCTTCGATTAATTCATCAATAGCATCTGGATCTGTACCATCATAAAACTTTCTAATGCGACGCTCATTGTCTATAAGTGCAAAATTCTCTGTATGAATCATATCGTAAGGACCGCCGCTACCTTGGCTTTTTACCACGAAGTAAGATTTACGAGCGAGTTCGTAGATTTGTTTTTTATCGCCGGTGACTAAATTCCATTTTTCATCGATAACTCCTTTCTTTCTTGCGTATTTTTTAAGTTGAGGTACGCTATCAATTTCTGGAGTTACGGTATGAGAAAGCAAAAGCACTTCGTCATCATCTTTAAATTCGTCTTGAATTTTCTTCATATGGTCTGTCATAACAGGACAAATGGTTTGGCAGGTGGTAAAAAAGAAGTCGGCTATATAAATTTTATCGGTGTAATCTTCTTGAGTAATGGTATCTCCGTTTTGGTTGATGAGCTTAAAGTCGGCTATTTTATGGTATTTCCGCACATATTGCATGGTAGAATCTACCAGCTCTGTATTTACCATATTGGGTTGATAAATAGACAGGTTTGGTGCGGGTTTAAGTTGTTGGTAGATGAGGGTAACGATGATGGCCGAAAGCACCAAGAGTACAATAGCTAAGTATTTGAATTTGGCAAAAAACTGTAACATGATCAATTATAATTTTAAGTAGTACAAAAATACAGTCTTTGGCCGAGAGCATGAAGTGAGTTGAGGTTTTTGTTTTGCGTTAAGGATAGCAGTGGCATCCTTTTATGACGCTTTTGCGGAAGAAAAGATATAACGGATAGCCTGGTAGGGCTTTTTTGCCCTAAACGCCCAAAGAATATTAATAATTTTTAAATTTCTATAGTTTTAACACGAAGGAATGCATGGCTGTGTTTTTGTAAGCGGAAAGAAAAGATTACTTTTGTGCGATTTTATAAATCAAGAACCTGCCTACAAATAGGAGGTATAAATTAAAAACTATTTTAAGTTTTCGAGAAGAGCCCCACCTTACAGCGCAGGAGAACCTCGAAGAATTAAACCTTCCCTAAGGGATTAAGAATTACGATTATGAGTCCATTTGCGATAAAAGCGATACAATTATTATTAAGCTTATCATTTTTAATTGTCCTGCACGAATTGGGACACTTTATACCTGCAAAACTTTTTAAAACGCGGGTAGAGAAATTCTACTTGTTTTTTGATGTAAAATTTTCACTTCTGAAAAAGAAAATAGGAGAAACCGAATACGGAATTGGATGGTTGCCTCTAGGCGGATATGTGAAAATAGCCGGGATGATAGATGAGAGTATGGATAAGGAACAAATGGCACAGCCGCCGCAGCCGTGGGAGTTTAGAAGTAAACCCGCGTGGCAGCGTCTTATCATTATGTTGGGCGGAGTGACGGTAAACATCTTGTTAGGATTTTTTATCTATATGATGGTGTTGTTTGTTTGGGGAAGTGATTTTGTAACTAAAGAGGATATTCCAGACGGTTTTGCCGTAGCGGAACCTTTGCATGAATACGGGTTTGAAGACGGAGACCGAATTTTAGAAGTGAACGGAGAAGCTTTTGAAAATCAGATGGCGATTAGTCAGCATTTTATGGTGCGTAGTGTAGAAACGGTAAAAGTGTTGCACCAAGATGGATCTGAAGAAGAGCTTAGTGTACCAGAAGATATTGGTTTACAGTTGTTTAAGGCGGGTCATATGAAACCCTTTAGCAGAATGGCTTCTACTACCATAGATTCTGTTACCGAAAATTCTATAGCTCAGCAAATAGATCTAAGAAAGGGGGATGAGGTTATTGCATTTAATGAAAAGCCCATTACCAAATGGCATGAATTTCAAAAAAGTAAAGCCGACTTAGAGTCTTTAAGCGGTAGTTTAACGGTGATGCGCAATGGGAGTAAAAAAGAAATCCCTTTTACCTTAGATGATGAGAAATTGTTTGGGGTATTTCCTAAAGCAAAACCAATTAACATTCAAACAAGAGAATATAGCATTGGAGAGAGTATCTCGAAAGGTTTTGATTACGGCTATTGGACCTTGCATGATTATGCAGCGCAGTTTAAATATGTATTTACCAAGAAAGGAGCTACGCAAGTAGGTGGTTTTGGTGCCATTGGTAATCTTTTCCCAGACGCTTGGGACTGGAGGGCTTTTTGGGGAACGACAGCGCTTATCTCCATGATTTTGGCCTTTATGAACATTTTACCAATCCCTGCTTTAGATGGGGGACACGTGATGTTTTTATTGTATGAAATGATTAGCGGAAGAAAGCCTAATGAGAAATTTATGGAGTATGCTCAAGTGGTAGGATTTTTCATTTTAATTGCTTTAGTGTTGTTTGCTAACGGAAATGATGTGTACAGATGGTTATTTGAGTAAAAAAATTTGAAAAAATGTTTGCGCAAATTAAAAAAGCGCTTATATTTGCATCCGCTAAGCAATCATATGCAAAGCGAAAGACATAAACTCCTCTTTAGCTCAGTTGGTTAGAGCATCTGACTGTTAATCAGAGGGTCCTTGGTTCGAGCCCAAGAAGAGGAGCAAACAAAGCCGCATTTTTCAATGCGGTTTTTTTGTGGAGTTTGGTGAAGTACTGTTTTGATAATTATTGTAAATTGCTCTCATTCCGAAGCATTGGGAGTATTTTTATTTGATATTTTACAACATTTTTTAGAGGTGATTGTAATTACAATGCGTTTTGCGTCACTTCTAGACCCAAAATTTTCTTAGATATTTCCGTAGGAGTATTTATGGGAATAGTTGTCTTAAATAGCAATCAAAATAATAATCGGGTTTATTATAAGTTACCTTAATTCTTTTACAATTACTGGATGAAAGCCATCTCAACTAAATTTATTTTTTTATTACTTTCAGTAATCTTAGGGACAGATATAGTTTGTTCTCAAAACTCAATTTCTTCTGAAAGACTTGCATATCAAAATTTAGAAGTTAATTTTTGTGATGAAGATCGTGATGGTTACATCTCTATCAATGTGCAAGAAATGGAAGCTGATGTTTTGCAAACTATAGGCATAGAGAATGATTATTTTTTAGAGCAAATATTAATTTCAACATCAAACGGTAATATTCATTCTGTTCATTCACCATCTAATGATCCATACATTTCAACTTCATGCGATTTCAACGGACTTTTTACGGATATAGCTGTCAACTCAAATCAACAAGTATTTAGTTGTGGAGAATTTATTGCTAGGATTGATCCCGATTGTATTATGGATCAATATAATAATTCTATTTACGATATAAATGCGCTTTCTTTTGATGATTTAGATAATTTATATGCAGGCTACGGTTCAGAATCTTATGTGCATAGATTTAACGTAGACGATACGAGTTTGTCAAATTTTGAGTTGTGGCATGATTTTGAAATAGGGAGTTCAGGTGGTGATTTTGTGTTGTTAAATGATAAAATATATGTTTCTTGGAAATTATCAGTTAATAATTATAGATTGTATGAAGTAACTGTAAACAGTGATAGAGATTATATTTCGCATGTAGATTTAGGAGAATTGCCTTATGATACTTTCGGTTTAGCTTCAGAGTTGGGCGAACTTTATGGGGTAACACCTAATAAATTATTTAAAATCAACTTGACAGACTTTACATTTTCAACCATTATTCAAAATCCTAATCCAGAAGATCTATGGTATGGCGCTGCTGGATTGCATGAAGCAATTGTGTTTGACACCTCTTCATACCTTAGCTTAAATGATGCAGAAAATAGTTTAAATGCGATAGATGGTAATTGGACAAATACAATACCTGGAGGGCAAACTATCTATATAAAAATAGAAAACTCATATACTGGAGAGTATGATATTGTTTTGTTAGATATTATAATTTCTAATGATCCAAATGTAAATTTACCCGAGGATGTAATAAAGTGTTCAGATAATAACGCTACTGTTTTTGACTTAGAGCAAGTCTCCAATCAAATGCAAATTAACCCCATTGATGATTTAGTATTTACTTATTTTAATGTAAATCCAGAAATTAGTGATGCTAGCAACCCTCTACCTCTTCAGTATCAAAGTGCAACAAATCCGGAAACACTTTTTGTTCGTGTAGAAAATAATGATGGAGGTTGTAATTTGGTTTATAGCTTTCAAATAATAAGTAATGAAAGTCCTAATTTAGTTCCTTTATCTAATTTACAGGCACCAAGGATACTTGATATTTGTTATTTTGATATCAACAGTATTGGTTATTTTGATTTAAACGATATTAAAAATGATATTGCTTTAAACGATGAGAGTTTGGAGCTTAGTTATTATTTAAGATCTTTTAGTTAAGTTTGTTTAACAATTTGAAATCAATTCACAATAAGGATTATTCCGTTGTGAAAACATTTAAGCCGCCTCGACTTTCTTCGGGGCATTTTTATTTCTGTAAAGTTTTAAGTTTACTGCTCGAGATTAAATCTATTTTTATCCCACCAAATGCACTACCACTCCAACCTGAGCTTCGGGATGCGTCTGTTGATCTAATTGCTGCACCCGAACATCAAAATTTGAAAAGCCTACTTCAAGTAATTTATAGATAATGCGGTTTTCACTTCTAGGCACAAAGCCCAGTTTATGATCTTTAAAATAGATGGCTACGGCCCGAGCATCATATTTGTTTTCGGGTTCTGCCTCTAAGCGAAGGGCTGTACCTATTTCTAATTCATTAAAAGCCAATACTCCGTCATAATAGGTAAATCCAGAAATACTAAAGTGGCTTAAGTGCTCTCGTTTATTCTTATTTTTCATGTTTATATTGTTTTAAATTGTCTTGTAAACTCGTTTTTATCTCTTTTCGCAACCAAGAAGGTTGCAAAATTTCTATTTCTGGTCCCATTTTTAAGAGTTGCATTTTTAATTCGTAATTCGGAATTACATGGTAAGATAATTCCATACGCCCATCTTCTCTTTTATGTGCTAGAAACTGACTGTGATGTAAGGGTAGGCTGTTTAAGTATTTAAATTGCCTAAGCGTAACCGCTAACAAGACACGTTCTACCTTTTCTGCGGCGTTATAATTTAAACCTACTACGCTGTGAAATTTTTGCAGTTGGGTTTCATAACTTTCTAGATGGTGATGTACCTCTTCTTTAGATTGGAGCTGTTGCATTCTATCCAGTCCAAAAGTACGTATGTGATCTTCTCCTCGTGGCACACCAATTACATACCATCTATTGGCATATTCTCTAATTTGTAACGGGAAAATTTTATAAGAATTAAGGGTTTTATGCGTATAGTTCTCATATACAAAAGCGATTGCTTTTCGCTTTTTAATGGCCAATAGTAAAGGTTTTATGTGCTGTATGCCTTTAAATTTAGCACTGTCTTCTAAAACCACTTTTTCTCTTAGCAACTCAAAATCTTCCAAGCTTTCTTTAAATAGTTCTCCCAAATGAACGAGCTCTACGTATTTAAAAAAAGACTGAATTCTTTTTCGGTCTTGCTTATCGAGCACATAACCGTTTTTAGAAGCATCATACTGCAATCCAATACTAAAGTCGGTTTCTAAGGCTTTAAAATCTCGCTCCAAAGTTCTATTGGTCAGCTGAAGCTCATAATCTCTTTCGAGTTTATGTTTTAAATCTTCTTTAGAGGTATAAGGATAAGCATCCAATATATGAATGATGATCTCTAAGCGTCTCAGTAATTTATATCCTGCCATAACGGGTAAATTCTAAAATTAACTACAAGGTTCGCCAAAACATGTCGAACCTTTAAATAAATTATGATTTTTCTAAAAAGGAGAATTTTATGTATTCTGAAACGCTCTGGTCATACGGTTTTGGATACCCCGAAGTTTTGGGGCTTTGCTTTTATGATTTATTCCGCCACGATGTGGCTATGGATGTATCGCTCCTCTGGAGCTTGAAATTTAGAAACTCAGGCTTAAGTTGGTAAACTGTCGATAATTTAACGTGTAAATTATCGTTTTATATTTTGCAGTTTTTCGGTTTGATATTTTTTACCCTTTTATATTTAGCATTTTTCGGTTTGATATTTTCAGCCATCAACCTAATAACAATCTATCTTCAACTGCTTGCGGTGTTCGTAATAACACAAAGCTTTTTGATTGTGGATGAGACCAATTTTATTCAAAGCGTGTAAAACCGCTTCTTGCATCACTATTGAACCGCAAATCATAAACACCGTTTTGTTTTTTAAAGCTTCGGCGATAAATACTGCGTCTTGCATTAATAGCTCTTGCACATAAGTTTTCTCTTCCTGTTCTTCTCTAGAAAATGCCAATTTAAGGCTAGTCAGTTTTTTATCTGTGAGTGCGTTTTCAACGTGATCCGTATAAGGAGAAAAAGTCTCTCGGGTACGTCCGCCCCAATATAAATGCAAGTCTTTATGCTTGTTTTGAATCATCATTCCTAGAAACGGACCTATTCCCGTGCCCGTGGCGATCATAATTACTTGCTTGCTGCGTTTGGGTAAGTGAAAAGCTTTATTTTTTACAATGCCCGCACTAATGCTTTGGGATTCGTTTAACTGATGAAGCAAATTAGAAACTACCCCTTTTTCGCGGCGTTTTACCGCCAAAATCATTTCATTTTTATTGAGTTTTCCAATCGAATACAAGCGCTCGCGGTCGTCTTCTTTAGCCACAATAGACAATAAATCTCCCGACTTAAACTTGAGTTTTTGATTCGATTTTAACTGAATTAAAAAGGTGTTTTCTAAGCTTTTATCGGGGCTTATTTTTTCACTACACACCAACTGATGCTGTTGTAATTTTCTAGGTTGTAAAATATTTTTGGGAACTCTTAGCGGTAACTGCTCTCTTTTTCCCCAAGCCAACATCCATTGCGTAAAAGCTTCTGTAGATTGATTGTTAATGCAGGTGATAGGATAACTTTCTTGTGCTTCTTTTAACTGATATAAGAGCGTCTCTGTTTGGTAAGCGAACGCACAAAAATCTGGATAACTTCTAGAGCCAAAACCAAGAATAGCATAATTAAAATTTCGCTGCTGCGGATATTTTTCTAGTAACGTATCAAAATTCTTGGCATTTGCTGGAGCTTCTCCGTTTCCATATGTAGCTGTCATAACAATGAGATGCTGCATCGCTGGAAAGTTTTGATAAGCACTCATTTCTGCAATAAATACTTTCTTTCCAAGCCGAATCAATTCCGCGTAAAGCGCATTAGCAAAACTAAGTGTGGTTCCACCTTCAGAACCTACCAAAATCACGTAGTTGCAAACCTCTTTTTTATAATGATTGCGAATGCGACTGCGGCGACGTTTCCACATAATTTTAAAACCAGAAAATATAAAAAACAAGATTCCGATGCTGGCTAAAAGCAGCACCACAGACCAAATAATACTGCCTTCTCCTGTATGCAGCTTGAAACTGTAATACGTAATCAAAGAAGAAAACGGATACTCATAACTGCTGATGATTTCTCCGTTAAACTGATTTACAATAACTTCCTTTTGTTGTAATTGTAAGGTAAAATAATCTTCTGGAAACGGAGAAAATGGAAATTCTAAACGTCTTAAGTCGGCTAAACTATGGTCTTGAAAAACAGAAAAATCAGCCAATTCTTCTTGGGAGTGTTCTTCCAGTGTTTCGGAATCAAAGTTTTGTTCAACTTTTAGCTGCGGAATAATACTGAATTGCTGTAAGCTAAGATAGACTCCGCTAAGACTGATAATAAAAATAGGAATCAATAACCACCGACCGAAAACTACGTGGAAGTAAGGATAAAAGCTATCTTTTATAATGGGTGAAAAGAAATTTTTAAATCCGCCTTGACGATTTATAGTAAGCGCAATTCCGCTAAGGACGATAAAACAGAGTAAAAAAGCCACCAGTCCTATAAAAAATCGGCCTACAGATTTTAAGAAAAGAGAACGGTGCAAGGTTTTGGCAAACTGAAAAACAGGATGTGAATCTTGCTTCTCTCCCAGACTTTTCCCGGTTTCTGGCTGAATATACAAGACTTGGTTATCACCAGCTTCATTGATGACCGAAGCGGTAAAAACATCATTTCTATCAACTTCTACCCAAAGAACTTCGTCGTGTTCTTTGTTTAAATTCTGAAGAGCTTCTGCCAAAGAAATTTCGTCCAGCTGATTAGAAGAATAGTCTTGAGCCTGAATATTTATGGGCTCCAAAGCCAAAACAATCCCCGTAAGGCTCGCCAATATTAAAAAAGCAAAACTGCTAATGGCTAAAGCTAAGTGACTATATCTCCAAAAGGATAGGCTCATAAAAGTACTGACGTTGAATTTTAAATTAGTCTAAGCTTCCTGTCACTTCGAGTGATTTTTCCAGAACGAAGTGAAGAGGAAATTGTATCGAGAAGTCTTGCTAATTACCTCTCTTCTCGATACAAAACTTGATTCGCTATCGCTACTCAAATTTCACTCGAAGTGACAGGAATTACTGCTTCAACATTCTTACATACCTAATATATCCAGTTCCTTCTTGTTTAGCTTTTAGATTGGCCGCATTTAATTCGAATTGAAGATCACTGGCATGATACTCTTGATCTTCCACAGCGGTTTCGAAACGAATGCTATATCCTGCATCTATTTTATCACTAGGAATTTCAATGACTTTAATCGCTCGTTGTCCGCCGCTAATCGTTGCGCCAGTAATGCCATCAATTTTCTCTTCTTTTTGCTGAAAATGCGCATACCATTGGGTAATGTCTTTATACCATTCAGGATCATCGCCCATTACTTGTAGAGTTTCTACATATTCTCCTTTTTCATCGAGTAGAGAAACCACGACATAAGCGCCTTCACCTTCATAATTTTTTAATTGTACAAGACATTTGTATTTATCGGCTGGTGGCGTTGTAAAAGCCATCAATCCGAAAATACTCATACATAAAACTAAAGCTGCTTTCTTCATAATTTATTATTTTAAAAACTTGATTTCGTTCGCATCCAATAGCTCATTTTCTTGAGCAAGATCATAAGCGCTTTCTTCAAACTCGGTTTTTAAGTTTTTATCGGCTCCCATCACGATTAAGGCTCTCATCAACTTGGTGTCTTTTGCGGTTAAGGCTGTTTTATGTAACACACTAAGACCTTCCTCGTTCTGTGCATTGATATTTACACCGGCTTCTTTTATGCGCTTAAATAACCCTAAATCTTCTTTTTCTGCCGCATAATGAAATAACGTATTGCCATTTTCTTGCGTAGCGGTAAAGTCTACTTTCGCTGCATCTAGCACTTCCCATTTCTTATGGAATTCTTCTGCATTTCTTTTGCTATAGCCTTGAATCAAATAAGCTGCCAAATTGTTTCCCTTAGCGTCTTTTATTTGCGCCTCGGCTTTATGATCTAATAAATAAGTGACGACCTCAGCTTTATTTTGTTCTACTGCTAAGCTAAGTGCTGTTTGTCCTGCTGCGTTCTGCTGATTGATATTTTTAGTACGTTGCGCTAACCAATGTACATTTTCTAGCGTATTTTTAGAAGCGGCATACATCAAGGGCGTATTCTTATCTTTATCTAAAGCGTTTACATCTATATTAAAATCTGTGAACAAGCTTAAAACATTCTTTTGCTTATTATTTCTCGCTACTAAATGATATATATTCTTTCCTTCTTCATCTATTTGCTTCGGATTTATTTTTAGGTCCACTAAATGCGTAAAGAACTCTAGAGAATTCCCTTCTCCTCGCGTAGGCTGAGCGGCCATTAACAAAGCATTGGTTTTATCTTTGTTCGTGTCTTTATAAGACAAGCCTTTTTTAATTAGTTGTTCGATTAACTTCTGATTTCCGGTAGCTGCAGCATAATCAATCATATTCTTACCCTGCTTGTCGGTGTGTTTTAAAGAAAGTCCCTTTTTGGTAAAATAGTCTAAATTTTGAAGATTTTCTACACTACCTGCCAAGACTAAAAGCACATTGATTCCCTTAGGATTTGCATACGTTACATCTACGCCATTTTTGATGAGTACATCATAAAGCTTGGCATTGGTAATTCCGCCTCTGGCCGCAAACATAATCGGGCTGTATAAACGGTTATCGTATACATCTGCTTTAGCTCCCTTTTGAAATAAATACGTTACCAACGGAAGATTTTCTCTATTGGCAGCCCAAAAAAGATAGGTGCGTTCATCGTGCGTGAGTTTATTTACGTCATTTCCTTCTAGGCTTAGAAGGTATTTTACGGTTTCTATAGGTGCGTGGTTTAATATGGCATAGGTCGTCGCATCAAATCCACCAGCATTACCCTGAATGGGATCATTTCCATTTTTAATTTCCTTTTTTACGTCTTCTACACTGGTTTTAGCATTCCAAAAATCGCCATCCCAAAAAATATTTTCTTGTGCGTAACTACCAATGCTAATGAGTAGCAATAAACTAAAACTGAGTATTTTTTTCATTGTAAATTGTTTTAAAACTTTATTTGCGTATTCGAATTGCCAGCTTAAACTCCTGTCACTTCGAGTGATTCCGATTTTTTTATCGGAATTGTATCGAGAAGTCTTGTATTTGTAAACTGTTCTCGATACACTGTTTTTTCTTCACTATCGTTACAAAAAATCAGCACTCGAACTGACAAGTGGCTTAATAAACTCCTAAATAAAACGAATCGGCACCATTATCCAAGGCAGCTCCTTTTTCAAAAGCATCAGGAGAAGCACTTGTAGGATCAAACTTGTAAATATTTCCTTGCTGTCCTAATGGTGTAATCGCCATATTGAATTTACCGTCTTTACCTACAACTCCAGATTGGTAATACCACATCCATAAGTTAGCAGGTAAATTAAGTTTAACCGCAGTTCCATTATAAATATCAATTCTGGCAACACCCCAAGCCGCTTGCTCCTTATCTCTTCCTAACGTAGCATCATAAAAAGGTACATACCCAATTCCGTTTCCTACATAGAACCAACCGTTAGCTCCAACTTCTTCCATTCCTAATGCTTGTGCTAAATCTAATTGGTATGCGTTGTCATAATCCCCATTAGCAATTTTTAAAACTTTTGCAGGATTACTCGTAAGGTGGTAAATATCTCCTGCTTCATCAGAATGGTAAACAGGTGTACGGTAACCGTAAGTAGATCCTAAAGCATTTTCAGACTGGATAAACTCTACATTGTCTAAGGATGGGTAATCTACTACCATCGTAGTTGCTTTATAGGTTTCTGGATTTACATTTTCTCCAGTAGCAGGATCAAATTGACGCATAGCCACTCCGTAATACGCTTTCCCGTTTTTGATAGTAGGATTGTCTATTCTCCAGATGTGGTAATTCTCTTCAAAACTCGGAATTTCTAAAGTATTATTTTCTTCTAAAGTCATTCCATCTAATCCTATATTTTGTAGGATAGCTTCAGATTTGGTAAAGGTATAAGTATCATTTTCATCATACTGATTTTCTGTATTGATGGTGTGCACCAAAGCATTGTCTTTGCTTACCACGGTCCATCTTGGATAAGCAGTTCCCATGGCAATTTGTACGTTGGTTTCTGCTAATTGGGTATAATTAGCACCACCATTTACTTTATACTTATAAATCATTCCGCCACCGTAGCTTAGGTTGTATAAGAAATCTCCAGATGGAGAGCCGTAGATTCTTGCCGTACGTACCGATGGTACCTCAAAACCTTCTCCGTTAAAAGAAATTTCTCCTTCCGAGATATTCTCTAAGGCTTGTGCGTATGTTCCCGAGTTCCCTTCAGAGCTAACTCCAAAAACAACATTATAAAAAGATTGTTCTCCCGTAGGTGGAGTAGGAGTAGAAGTAGCATCATCGTCACTGCTACAACCTATTAAAGTTCCTGTTAATAGTGCGGCTCCTAAGAGTCCCGCTTTTGCTGTAGATAAAATATTTATTTTCATGAGTTTGAATTTGGATTGTTTAAAAATTAGATTGCTTTATAGGTTAGTTTCAGGTAAAATGCGCGTCCGGGTTTTTGCAAAGCCCAGTTGTCAAATACCTGTTGATCTGTAATGTTTTTAGCGTTGACTCCAATCGTCAGTTTTTGATTCATCATACTGTAATTCAGGCCAATACTATGAATAGCTTGTGTTGGGATATAAGCTTTCCCTTTACTGGCAAGACTTTCCCAGTTTCTAAAAAACTCGTGCGTATACCCAAAATTATAATTTAAATTAAGGTCGTTTCCCTCTTTCAATACATTGGGGAATTTATACTCCGCATAAGTATTTAGCGTCAAGTAAGGCGCGTTTCGCAGACGGTCTTTATAATAAACGTATTCAGAGATATAATCATCATATTGAAGGTTATAACGAGCGTTAAAATTCGAAAAGTTGGCAGTCAAGTTAAAACGTTTGTTGTAATTGTAGTTTAATTCCACATCTACGCCGGTACTTCTCACTTTTCCCAAGTTTTCAAAACCATATTTATCGGTGATATTGCTACTAATTCCGCGAACAATCATATCGCTGATGTCCCTTAAAAAGAAATTGACGTCGGCTTTAAGTCGGTGTTTTTTATAAACGAATGGACCAAAAGAAGCTCCTAAATTTACGTTGTTGCTTTTTTCTGGTTTTAAGTCATAAGTAGGTAATACATTTTCGCTCGTGTTTCCTAGCAATTCAAATGTTCCAGGCATTCTGATGGCTTTTTCGGCAGAGCTCATCAATAATATTTTTGGAGTGATTTCGTATGATAATGCCAGTCCATAACCGTTATTGTTAATAGACTTGTCGTAGTTAATTTCAGTAATAATATTGTTGTTATTTTTCTTCAGGTCTGTGAGCTCCACTTTTTGTTGGTAATTTTTGAAGAAAGCAGTCGTAGTTAACTTTTCATCAAAGAAGGCAGCTTCATACGTGAAACTCCAAATGCTTTTGCTTAGAAAGCGAGTATCTAACAATTCATTTTCTGCTTTGGGTAATTCGGGATCATCAACATCTCGGGTAAATTGATTGTAAAAGAAATTCGTTTTTAAATAGTGGTTTTCTACAAATTCATACGATAGACCAGTTCTATTGGCTAAGTTTTTTTCGTTGTTATTGGCTAAAGTTGAACGTCCTGCTTCTCCACCAGAATTGTTCCAATTAACAGGATTACCATTTTGATCGCGTATAATTTCTCCGTACCAATTATACATCACGGGAACCGTATCTATCACCTTCCTATTGGTTTGGGAATAGGAAGTAAAGGTATTTGCAGTTAAACCTTTTGTAAATAAATCTTCTTTGCTGTAGCGCAGGTTAATCATTCTAGTGTCGCGTTCGCTACGTCGGTTCCCATATACCACATCCATCGTGGCTCCAGTTTGAATATCGTTTTTTATATCAGAATACAATAAGCCTAGCGTCAACTCATCTGCCCAAGATTTATCACGCACGCCAATATCTGCTTTAATGCCTTTAGACTCAAAGCTATCGTGAAACCGCTCTGCAGTTACGTATTTTACTTTTCCTGTCTGCGGATTTACAACGTACACATTATCACCAGATACGTCATAGTTATTATCTGTATAGGTGTAAAAAGCGGAAAGCTGTGTGTTAATTCCAGTTTTTTCGTGGTAATAATTCCCTTGAACATCCGCTTGATGGGTATTAAAAGAACCAAAGGTGTAGGCTGCGGTGAGGCTATTTTTATTTTCTTTTTTAAGAATTACATTAATTCCTCCTCCTAAAGCGTCCTCGGTCAAATCACCAGGTAAAACCCCTTTGTAAACTTCAATACGCTCTATCATAGACGGCGGAATGCTACTTAAGGAAAAAGCTTTACCGTAATTGCGAATGGGAATACCATCTATAAAAACGCGAACCGAATTTCCCGATAAACCGTTGAGGTTAAAGTTGATATCTGACCCAAGACCGGCCGATTGTCTTATTTTGACTCCAGCCGATCGGTCTAAAATCTCGGTAGCACCCAAACTTTGTATGGCTAATTCTTTCGTGGAAACTACCTCAACACTATATCCTTTCTCTTTGGTGAGTCTGCCTTTAGATTTGCTTTTTATAATCACATCTTCCAAGGCAAAATCTTCCTCTTCTTGCAGCTGAATTTGTAAAACATCCGAAGAATAGCGCAAGTCTGAAGTTATTTTAATCTCATCTTTTCCGAAAGGCTGAATTATAACATTATAAATAGCGGGCTTTAAATTTTCTAAGATAAATTCTCCCTTTTCGCCAGTATAAGCAGATTTTCCGTTTTCTTTAATATAGATTAAAGCAGAAACCACAGGATTCCCGTCTTTAAATGCAACCTCTCCAGAAAGCTGCTTTAATGGTGCAGACTCATCTTGAGCTAATGCTTCTTGTGCCCCAGCACTCACTAAAAATAATAAGAAAAAAAGTCGCTTCATTAAGACAGCTATTTGTATTGAGTCTAAATAAATGCAAATATATAAACTTTATGTAGAATTAATTTAGATAAGCTTAAGAATTATTTAGATGATTGAATTAGAGAGAATAGTTAAAACTATAGCTTCTGATGATTTGTTTGCGGAAAGTGTATTTTATGCTTTGAAAAATTCAGATTTTGATTTGTTTTTTACATGCTATGGGGTATAATCATAAATGTGTTAAAATTTGAAGTCTTTGCGGAAGAAGCCTTCAATTACCATATCATAGGTCATTGGGTGCTCGTTTTTTACGAGTGTATTGAAATGTCCGGTAAAGTGGCTTCGATACCCCCGAAGCTTCGGGGCTTCGAAAATCACTCAGCCACGGATCTCGATTACGATAATTATAGGTCATTGAGTGCTTGCGGAGCAAGTGTATCGAAATGCTCGGTAATCAATTATCCGATTTTTGGTGACGTATAAATACTTTTTTAGCTAGAATGAGAAGTAAATTTGAGGCTCCATTCATTAAAGCCTCTTTCTTTTTTCTGCTCCAGCCTTGTAGTTGTTTTTCTCTATAAAAGGCATCATCAATTCTGGTATATTCTTCATAGAGTAATTCAACGGGTAGGCGTTTTTCTGTATATTTTGCTCCTACTCCTGATTTATGCTCACTTAACCTTCTCTCCATGTTTTTTGTGCTTCCTGTATAATAAGAACCATCCGCGCAAAGTAGTATGTAAGTATATCCCTTGATTATATTTTGCTTCTTTTTATATAGGCTTCGATACAATTTTCTCTCGAAAATCACTCAGCCACCGATTTCGATTACCAGAATTATAGGTCATTGAGTGCTTGCGGAGCAAGTGTATCGAAATGTCTGGTTAATGTAGTTTGCACTACTTTAAAAAATCTGCAGTAGTGCAATAGTTCACTCCTTGTTCTTTTAATTCTTTGCGTTGTTTTTGGTAGGTTTCTTCATCTAATGCACGTACCGCATCTTCAAATACGACGCATTCAAATCCTTCCGCTAAGGCATCTTTTATTGAGAAATACACACAAATATCGGCGGCGAGACCAGTGAAGAAAAGCTTAGTAATTCCTTTTTCTTTCAGGTAACCTGCCAAGCCTGTACTTTTTTGATGCGCATTATCATAAAAAGCTGAATAACTATCTAAAGCAGGATTAGTTCCTTTTCTAAAAATTGTTTCCACCTTTTGCGTGTGCAAATCAGGATGAAACTCGGCTCCTGTTGTATTTTGCGCGCAATGCGCGGGCCACAAGGTTTGCTCGATACCTTCTAGCTGAATGATTTCAAACTCTTTCTTTCCCAAATGATTTTTTGCAAAGCTCACGTGACTGGGAGGATGCCAATCTTGACTTGCAATTACTAAATCAAAATGAGGTTGTACCGCATTGGCTGCTGCTACAATTTTGTCTCCTTTGGGAACGGCTAAAGACCCGCTAGGCATAAAGTCGTTCTGAATATCTATGAGTAATAAAGCTTTCATACGTAAATACTATAAAGATTTATGCAATTCTATAAGTCGGTTGCGCTCTTCTTTCAACTGTTCGCTAATTCCCACTTTGTAATGATGCGGATTATTAAAACGTTTATATTCTGTAGGCAATTGCGCAAAACGCTTTTCGCGGTAATCGGCAATTTCTTGTAAGGTTTTGGTTGCAAAACTACGTTTTCCTTTTTGCATGACTGGTTGCAACAAGGCTTCTTTCTTTAAGCTTTTAATCTGCATACTTTTATAGGATTCAAAGGGGTGCTCCATCACATCAAAAGAACCTTCTGTAGTTAAGCCAATCGCATCAGAGCCTACCCATTCAAATTTATCATTTTTTAAACGGTACACCTGTTTTGCATGTGGCATGGTTATTTTGGCAATATTTTCTGAAATTTTTATACGAGGTTCACCGTCATAAAAAGCGAGTTTATATACGCCTCCTAAAGCGGCATCTGGTTTTCCTATCACCAAATTGGTTCCTACGCCATAAATATCAATGGGAGCTTGTTGCTCTTGCAAACTTTTAATTACATATTCATCCAACTGATTAGAAGCTGCAATCTGCACATAATTCAAACCTGCCTCATCTAATAATTTTCTACTCTGCTTGGCAAAATACGCCAAATCTCCACTATCTAAACGAATCGCCAATAATCGCTCTCCAACGGCTTCCATTTCTTTGGCTACAGTAATGGCGTTAGGAACGCCGCTTTTTAACGTATTGTACGTGTCTACTAGCAGCACACAATTTTTAGGCCTATGCTGGGCAAAATCCCGAAACGCTTGCAATTCATCTCCATAACTCTGAATAAAAGAATGTGCCATCGTTCCAGAAATAGGCAATCCAAAATTTTTCCCTGCCAATACATTACTGGTACCATTAAAACCCCCAATAAAAGCAGCTCTAGATGCATAATATCCACCAGGACCGTGCGCACGCCTAAGTCCGAAATCCAGCAGCGTGCGTTCTTTAGCAATGTAACGCATTCGGCAAGCTTTGGTGGCAATTAAGCTTTGAAAGTTGAGCATATTCAGTAGAAAGGTTTCTATGAGTTGTGCTTCAATTAAAGAAGCTTCCACTCTAAGAATAGGCTGATTAGGAAATACTACATCCCCTTCCAAAACCGAGTAAATACTTCCGCGGAAGCGAAAATCCTTTAGATATTTTAAAAATTCTGCATCAAAATTCTGCGTTTTCAAATAGTCCAAATCCTCTTCGGTAAAGGAAAATTCTTTTAAAGTATCTAGCACATTTTCTAGGCCAGCAAAAATTGTATAGCCGCCGTTAAACGGATTTTTTCTGAAGTAATAGTCAAATACAGCTTGCTGGGAGTGTCTGTTTTCTTTAAAATAGACTTGCGCCATACTCAGCTGGTACAAATCGGTATAAGTGGCGGTATAGAAAGTCACGTATTTATTTTTTTCAAAGATAGGGAATTGAAAATGAAGTTGAAGCTGAAGCTGAAAACGAAAAAAACACGCCCCTTGCCCGAATCAATCCATTTAGGCGGCAAGCTACTTTATTAGAGTGGAAAACAATTATTCATATCTATCAAACAAAAGCTCCTTCCTTTATTTAAAGGGAAGGTGGCATTGCAAAGCAATTTCGGAAGGGTTCTACTGCAAATCTCCAATCTAAAATCTCCCACGTTTCTCTTTAAAAAAACGTTTCAATAACTGTGAGGATTCTTCAGCCAGTAAACCAAAGCTAATGTTGGTTTTGGGATGTATTTTTCCGCCTTGAGCGCGATAACCACGTTCGGGGTCTTCTGCGGCTACGACAATATTATCAATCTGACTCCAATACAAAGCCCCAGCACACATTTGGCAAGGTTCCAAAGTAACATACATGGTACAATCTTTGAGGTATTTGCCACCAAGGTAATTGGCTGCTGCGGTAATGGTTTGCATTTCTGCGTGGGCGGTGACATCTTGTAGCATTTCGGTAAGATTGTGTCCTTTAGCAATTATCGTATTTTTACTTATCACAAGGCATCCCACGGGGATTTCTCCGCGTTCATAAGCAGTTTCGGCTTCTTCTAAAGCCTTCTTCATAAAATAGGTATCATCAAAAGGAGTAAGCATAAGCAATTATTTCACTACAAGTTTTACCTTTGCAAGATATGGAAAGTGCCCTTTTAAAACAGATCAATTCTCCCAAAGATTTAAGAAAGCTGTCTAAAGCCCAATTAACTACTTTGGCAGCACAATTGCGCGAATTTATTATTGATGTTGTTTCTACTAAAGAAGGACATCTTGGTGCCAGTTTGGGCGTTACCGAATTAAGCATCGCGCTACATTATTACTTTAACACACCTTACGATCAACTCATTTGGGATGTGGGTCACCAAGCATACGGACATAAAATTCTTACTGGAAGAAGAGACGTTTTTGAAACCAATAGAAAGCTAAATGGCCTTAGCGGATTCCCCAAACGCACAGAAAGTGAATATGATACCTTTGGCGTTGGTCACAGCTCTACGTCCATCTCGGCGGCATTGGGAATGGCCTTGGCGTCGCAACTAAAAGGCGAAACTAGAAAACGACATATCGCGGTGATTGGCGATGCTTCTATCGCCAGCGGAATGGCTTTTGAAGGCCTAAATCACGCTGGGGTTACCAAGGCAAATCTGTGGGTGATTTTAAATGATAACGCTATGGGAATAGATCCTAGCGTGGGCGCGCTGAAAGAATATTTGCTAAAAGCAAAAGTAGGGAAACGGCCTAAACAAGATAATGTGATTGAGGCGCTTAATTTTCATTATTCGGGTCCCGTAGATGGACATAATTTTGAGGCATTGCTTCACGCTTTCGCGGAATTGGAGCAGATAGAGGGACCTAAATTCTTACACGTAATCACCAAAAAAGGGAAAGGCCTGCAAAAAGCGGAAGAAGATCAGGTAAAATACCATGCGCCTGGAAAGTTTGATAAAAGTACAGGAGAAATTTTTAAGACTAGTGATGCTGATTTGCCTCCAAAATACCAAGATGTCTTCGGACTCACCTTATTGGAACTCGCTGAAAAGAATAAAAAGATTATTGGAATTACGCCTGCTATGCCTACGGGAAGTTCCTTAAAGTATATGATGCAGAAGTTCCCCGAAAGAGCTCTGGATGTTGGGATTGCCGAGCAGCATGCGGTGACGCTTTCGGCGGGAATGGCCACGCAAGGAATGACTGTATTTTGCGCTATTTATTCTACTTTTTTACAACGGGCGTACGACCAAGTGATTCACGATGTGGCATTACAAAACCTGCCTGTTATTTTTTGTATAGACAGAGCCGGACTGGTAGGCGAAGACGGAGCTACGCATCACGGCGTTTTTGATATCGCTTACCTGCGTTGTATTCCTAACCTTGTAATTGCGAGTCCGTCGAATGCAACTGATTTACGAAATTTACTGTACACCGCTTCTTTAGGAATCAAAAACCCCATTGCGATTCGCTATCCAAGAGGTAGAAGTGAAGATAAAGAGTGGCAAAAAGAATTTGCAAAAATTGAATTAGGAAAATCTAAAACCCTCCTTAACGGAAGTGAAGTTGCAGTGCTTGCCTTAGGTTCTTGTGTGACTGATGCAAAAAAAGCCATCGCAGCCACCAATGATTCGTCTAAATATTCTTTAATCGATTTACTTTTTATAAAACCGCTAGATCTTGATTTGCTAATAGAAGTCTTGCAAACGCATCAACATATTATAATCGTAGAAGACGGAAGCAAAAAAGGAGGTATAGGCGAAGAAATAGCTCAATTGGCATTGCAAGAAAAGTTTAAAGGAAAAGTGATTCCTTTAGGTATTCCAGATCAATTTATGCATCACGGCACCACCGAAGAATTAAAAGACTTGGCAGGAATCTCGAGTGGGGCGATTTTAAAAGTGCTACACGAATTGATTTAAAATTACTTTCTGCCAAAATCGGCTGGAATTTCTCCCCATTCTTTGGTATTCCATTTAAGGATTTTGGTAGCGACGCGGTTGGTGTTTAGCCATTTCTCGGCGCGATCTACCAATTCAAAAATATCGGCATTTTTCTTACTTCGGGGGAGTTTGGTATTGCAGTTTTTTTTGCGCACCCAACTCATCGCAATTTTAGAATCGGAGTAAATGACTCTATCGCTGTTCTTGTTTTTCAGTAAAGCTAAGCCGTGAACCAAAGCTAAAAACTCTCCTATATTATTGGTGCCTTGAGCAAAAGGTCCTTGATGAAAAAGTTGCTTTTTAGTTTGGGTATCTACGCCGCGGTATTCTACTTTCCCTGGATTTCCACTAGAAGCAGCGTCCACCGCAATGGAGTAAAAATTAACTTCTTCGGTTATTTTTTGCTGCTGTTGCGCAGAGGTTTTGTTTTTATCTTTTTTGGGTGTGATAAAATCTGCGTAAGCGCCATCAAAAGCTTTTTTTGCTTCTGCCAAGGTGAGAAAAGATTTGAATTTTGCGCCAGTATAGCCTTGTATGGCTACCTTACATTCAGCCCAAGTTTTGAAGATTCCAGTTTTGTGACCTTCCCAAACCACATAAAATTTTTTCTTCTTTTTACTCATGGATAAGAAGTCCTTCAATTACTTTTACAAAATGCTCGTGTTCTAATGTATGTATTCTCTCTTGCAAGGAACCTACAGTTTCTCCATCGTTTACCTTAATTTTTTCTTGGGTTATGAGTTTACCTTCGTCATATTTTTCATTCACATAATGAAAGCTGATGCCCGTTTCTTCTTCCTTATTATCTAAAACCGCTTGATGCACTTTGGCTCCGTACATTCCTTTTCCGCCGTATTTAGGTAAAAGGGCAGGATGTAGGTTAATAATTTTATCGGGGAACTTTTCGATGATGTTAGAAGGCATCATCCATAAAAATCCGGCCAAAACAATAAGGTCTGGATCTATATCTTTTAATAAATTGAGGACTTCATTGGTTTCATAAAACGCATCTCTATCAAAATGTAAGGCATTTACTTCTAATTCGTGTGCCGTTTTTAAAACGGGTGCTTTTATGTTGTTAGAAAAAACGTGCGTTACTTTCACTTGCTGAGAATTAGAGAAATATTCGATAATTCGCTTAGCATTAGAGCCTTGTCCAGAAGCAAAAATGACTATTTTCTTGATATGCGGGTTGTTATTTGATTCTAAAACCATAATTTTCACAAAATATTAAAAGGTAAAAATAGCTATTAGCGTAAAAATACGTAAATTGACACCACATTTTTGGCATTAAAACTTGTTTTCATATAAAGTTTTTTATTTTTGCCACTTAATTAAATTTAAAAACATAAGATTATGTCAGACATTGCATCAAGAGTAAAAGCAATTATCGTTGATAAATTAGGCGTTGACGAGAACGAAGTAGTAAACGAAGCTAGCTTTACTAACGATTTAGGTGCGGATTCATTAGATACCGTAGAATTAATTATGGAATTCGAAAAAGAATTTGATATTCAAATTCCAGACGATCAAGCAGAAAATATCGCTACTGTTGGTCAAGCTGTTTCTTACATCGAGGAAGCAAAAAAATAAGAAGCCAATAGTATGGAGTTGAAGCGAGTAGTAGTTACGGGTTTAGGTGCATTAACCCCAATTGGTAACAATATTGAAGAATATTGGGATGGATTGGTTCATGGTAAAAGCGGGGGAGCCCCAATTACCTATTTTGATACTGAAAAATTTAAAACTAAGTTCGCTTGTGAAATAAAAAACTTCGACTTTGATGCGTATTTTGATCGTAAAGAGAAAAGAAGATTAGATAGGTTTGCTCAATATGCTATGGTAGCATCAGACGAGGCTATTAAAGATTCCTCTATCGATTTAGATACCGTTAATAAACACCGTGTTGGTGTTATTTGGGGAGCTGGAATTGGTGGATTGGAAACCTTTCAAGAAGAGGTGAAAAATTTCGCTAATGGCGATGGTACTCCGCGTTTTAACCCATTTTTTATTCCGAAGATGATAGCCGATATTGCTCCTGGTAATATTTCTATCAAACACGGGTTTATGGGGCCAAACTATACAACGGTTTCTGCGTGTGCATCTTCCGCAAATGCGATGATAGATGCTTTAACTTATCTGCGTTTAGGGTATAGTGACGTCATTGTAACTGGTGGTAGTGAGGCAGCGGTAACACAAGCGGGAATGGGTGGTTTTAATGCCATGCATGCGCTTTCTACTAACAATGAAAATCCACAAACAGCATCAAGACCATTTGACGCTAATAGGGATGGTTTTGTCTTAGGAGAAGGAGCGGGAGCTTTAGTTTTAGAAGAGTACGAGCACGCAAAAGCAAGAGGAGCTAAAATTTATGCGGAAGTAATAGGAGGAGGAATGTCTTCTGATGCTTACCATATGACTGCTCCGCACCCAGAAGGAACAGGAGTTGTAGCCGTGATGGAAAATTGTTTGCAAAATGCAGGTTTAAATCCTGAAGATGTAGACGCGATTAATACACACGGTACTTCAACACCATTGGGAGATGTAGCAGAGTTAAAAGCGATCACCAAAGTTTTTGGAGAACACGCTAAAAACATCAATATCAACTCTACCAAATCCATGACGGGTCATTTGCTAGGAGCTGCTGGTGCCGTAGAAGCAATTGCTTCTATTTTGGCTATGAAGCACAGTTTAGTGCCACCAACAATAAACCATGAAACGGCAGATGAAAATATTGACCCTTCTCTTAATCTTACGCTAAACAAGGCGCAAAAGAGAGAAGTGAATGTCGCTATGAGTAATACCTTTGGTTTTGGAGGACACAATGCTTGCGTACTATTTAAAAAAATTAGCGAATAATTTCATTTTATGAGCGTTATTCGAAATATATGGAATTCCCGTTCTAAAAAGAACGGGAATTTTTTTTCTGAAATTCAAAAAATCATCGGCTTTAAGCCTAAATCTATTGAAATTTATCAGAGAGCCTTTACCCATAAATCTCTTCATAAGAAAGATAAGGAAGGACATACTGTGAGCTATGAACGACTAGAATTTTTAGGGGACGCCATGTTAAGTGCGGTTATTGCCGCGCATCTATTTAAAGAAGTTCCGCACGGGGATGAAGGTTATCTAACAAAAATGAGGGCTAAGATTGTTAGTAGAAAACATTTAAATCAATTGGGAGAAGATCTTAATCTTGTTCAGTTTGTAAAAACCACTATTGCGACCCCCCAATTTGGAGCTAATATTCACGGCAATCTTTTTGAAGCTATCATAGGTGCTATTTATTTAGATAAGGGTTATACTACTTGTGAAAAATTTATCTATAAAAAAGTGATTCATCCTTATGTAAATATTGATCTTTTAGAAGGAAGAGTCATTAGTTATAAAAGCTTGCTGATAGAATGGTGTCAAAAAAACAAGAAAAAATTTCATTATGAAATTTATGAAGACACTGGAAAGGATGAGCAACGGCATTTTGCGGTAAAACTTCATTTAAACGGCAAAGTGATTGCCAAAGCTAGAGCTACCTCCAAGAAAAAAGCCGAAGAAAAAGCCTCTAAACGCGCTTACTTTGCAAATCAAGATAAAATAGACACTCGAGAATAATTTATAGTTTTGATGATTTCTTAACTTGTATTCACATAAATTGTTGGAGGTAAATCTTATCTTTATCTTTGTGTTTAAGATAAGTTAATTATGGCCAATAAATTAATGCTCCATACTTCTATAGAAGAAGATTTTGATCTTATTGCCATTCATTGTTCCTTAGAAGCTTATCATTTAGCTTTTTTACTGAATAAAAATCTAAAGTTTAGACTGCAGCGGGAATTACTAGACGTAGATTTTGCCTATCAAAAGGGAACCGCATATTATCAATTATTTAGTTATTGCGATGATCATCAGCAATGTACGTATTATTTGATAGAGAATAAACATACCATCAAAGCTTCTAACTTATATAGTGAAGGCTCTTTGTTTAAATCAGACGAAACCTACTCAACACAATTGATTCCCGAATATAAAAAGGTAGATTATTTTTTAAAAATAGAAAACGAAGGATTAGCGACCAACACCAAAGAATTAATTGCTGAATTACAAAAAATCACTTCAATCATTACAGCTTATAAAGTAGATTTTGATACCTTAAAATCTGTAGAAAATTTAACCTTCAATTGATGAAAAGAATAAAAAAAACAAAAATAGTAGCCACTTTAGGGCCAGCAACAGGTTCTAGAGCGATTCTCAAATCTATGCTCGAAAAAGGTGTAAATATTTTTAGAATCA
The DNA here is from genome assembly GCF_031845265.1 of Mesonia ostreae. Taxonomy (NCBI): domain Bacteria; kingdom Pseudomonadati; phylum Bacteroidota; class Flavobacteriia; order Flavobacteriales; family Flavobacteriaceae; genus Mesonia; species Mesonia ostreae. The sequence continues at coordinate 58,522 of NZ_JAVRBG010000006.1, forward strand.
ACTTCTCACATGCCAATTATGACGACGTAAAAGAACGTATTAAAACCATTCGAGAATTGAATGAAAAGTACGGTTTTAATGCAGGAATTTTAGGCGATTTGCAAGGTCCAAAACTTCGCGTGGGTATCATGAAAGAAGAAGTAGTGGTGCAAAAAGGAGATATAATTGTTTTTGCGACAGGAGAAGAATTTAAAGGAACCAAGGAGCGTGTTTATATGAACTACGACAGCTTCCCGCAAGATGTGAAACCTAAAGAAAGGATTCTTTTGGATGATGGAAAATTAATTTTTGAAGTAGTAAGCACCAATCAAAAAGATGAAGTAGAAGCTAAGGTAATTCAAGGCGGACCTCTACGTTCACGAAAAGGAGTAAACTTACCAAATACAGATATTTCACTTCCGGCTTTGACCGAAAAAGATGTGAAAGATGCCAAATTTGCCATCGAGCAACAAGTAGATTGGATGGCTTTATCTTTTGTGAGAAATGCAGAAGATTTACAAGTGCTTCAAAAAATTATTGACAAGCACAGTGATCATAAAATTCCTATTGTTGCTAAGATTGAAAAACCAGAAGGTGTCAAAAATATAGATAAAATTGTCGCTCATTGTGACGGTTTAATGGTAGCACGAGGAGATTTAGGAGTAGAAGTTCCTGCGCACGAAGTACCCTTAATTCAAAAAGAATTGGTCTTGAAAGCCAAACAAGCAAGAATTCCGGTAATTATTGCGACGCAAATGATGGAAACGATGATCACCAGCCTTACCCCAACACGTGCAGAGGTAAATGATGTCGCCAACTCTGTAATGGATGGCGCCGATGCTGTGATGTTGAGTGGAGAAACTTCGGTTGGAAAATATCCCGTACAAGTGATTGAAAAAATGGCTCAGATCATTGGAAGTGTAGAAAATTCAGATCTTATCCAAGTACCTCACCAACCACCACATATTCGTACCAAACGTTACATCACCAAATCGGTTTGTTATCATGCGGCGACGATGGCGAATGAGATAGATGCCAAAGTGATATGTACGCTTACCAATAGTGGGTATACTGCTTTCCAAATTTCGGCGTGGCGACCTACAGCCAATATTTTAGCATTTACCTCGAACAAAAGAATTCTAACGCAATTGAGTTTGCTCTGGGGCGTGAAAGCGTTTTATTACGATAAATTTGTAAGTACAGATGATACGGTAGAAGACGTTAACAAAATTGCGAAAGACAAAAAATTTGTAAAAAAACACGATTTTGTCATCAATCTTGCCGCTATGCCAATTAATGATAAAGGAATGGTGAATACCTTACGAGTTTCAGAAATAGATTAGTATATGGTTTTGGGCGTTGCGGGTTAAAAAACCCGCCGCGCTTTCACTACTCACTTTTTTGTAAAAAAACAAAAAGAGTTCAAACAAACCGTTCAATCGCTAACGCAGATGCTTTTTAGTAACTCTAAGACTACATTATATACGTTACCTTCATCTTTTTCTTGCGTATTAATTTGAAAGTGATTGCGTTCTAAAAGTGCCAAAGATTTAGCATTATCTTTATGCGTAAAAGCCTTTATTTTTTGTAAATCAAGTTCACTAAAAGCATAATGGATAAGCTTATTGAGCGCCTCATCCATAATTCCTTTTCCTTGAGAGTTCATAGCCAAATCATAACCAACTTCTGCAGTTAATCTATCCTCAGAAAAATTCCATAAGCAAATACTACCTATCATCTTAGACTCGTCTTTAAGACAAATACTCCAATACAAGATCTCTTTATTCTGTATTCCTTTTTGAATCTTATAGATAAAATTCAAGGCTTCTTTTTTATTTTTCGCAGAAGACCTAGAAACATATTGGTTCATCTGTCTGTCGCTGCGTAAATACGAAATCTCTTCCCAGTCATGGGTTTGGAGCGACCTGAGTTGGAGTCTAGAAGTAGATAAAGGCATAAAATCTTCCATAGAGAAAAGTTATAAAAATTTAAAAATCAAATTTCATTTGCACGTAGACTTCTTCAGGATTTTCTTGTTTTTTCGTGTCTTCTGTGTTGAGGTTAGATAAAGAAATACCGAGCAATCTCACCGAGTTTTTCATCTTTTCTTGATATAGTAATTCTTTAGCAGTTTCTAGAATAAGTTCCTTGGAAGCGATATAATAGCTCAGCGTTTTACTTCGAGTTTGCAAGGTAAAATCGCTATATTTTATCTTCAGAGTAATAGTTTTTCCGGCTACATCACTTTTTTTTAAACGTCGTTCTATTTCTTCAGCAATATGTTCTAAACGCTCTAGCATAAAAATTTCAGAAGAAATATTTTCTGAAAACGTACGTTCAGCGCCCAACGATTTCCGAATTCGGTTGGGTTTGACTTCGCTCAGGTGAATTCCGCGAACGGTTTGGTAATAATACGGTCCGCTTTTCCCGAAGTTTTCTTGTAGAAACTCCAAAGACTTGCTTTTTAAATCCTCTCCAGTAAAAATACCTAAGCTGTACATTTTTTCGGCGGTTACCTTTCCCACGCCGTGAAATTTTCTAATTTCTAAGCTTTGCATAAACGCTTCTACCTCTTCGGGGTGCACCGTTTTTTGTCCGTTAGGTTTATTGTAATCACTGGCAATTTTCGCCACAAATTTATTGATAGATATTCCTGCAGAAGCATTTAAACCCGTTTTTTCTTTAATCTTTTCCCGTATTTCTTTGGCGATGAGCGTTGCGCTGGGATTTCCTTTTTTATTCTCTGTGACATCAAGATAAGCTTCATCTAATGATAAGGGTTCTACTAAATCTGTATATTCAAAAAATATCTTCCGAATGCGCTGAGAGATTTCTCGGTACCTATCAAAATTAGTTTTTACAAAAATTAGCTGCGGACAAAGTTTATGGGCTAAAGCGCCGCTCATAGCACTTCTTACGCCAAATTTTCGTGCTTCGTAGCTGGCGGCAGCTACCACGCCACGTTTAGAACCTCCGCCAACAGCAATTGCTTTTCCGCGTAATTCGGGATCGTCCAATTGCTCTACAGAAGCATAAAATGCATCCATATCTACGTGAATAATTTTGCGGAGTTTCATCTTTTGCAAAGTTAAAACATGTTTTAAGATTTGTAGGTATTCCAAAGCATTCCCTTTTCTTTATCTTTATGCCATGCAAAAGAAAAAAACAGCCATTATTCTTGGCGCATCGGGTTTAACGGGAAGTCACTTACTCCAAGAACTTTTAAAAGATGATCGCTATGAAAAAATTAAGGTATTTACCAGAAGAAGCCTTTATATTACACATTCTAAATTGGAGGAATGTCAAGTAGATTTATTTCGGTTAACCGAAGAAAAAGAAAACTTTACGGCAGATGAGGTCTTTTGCTGCATAGGAAGCACAAAAAAGAAAACGCCCAATGAGGAGTTGTATGAAAAAGTAGATGTTGGGATTCCTTCCGCAGCAGCAAAGCTATCTAAAGAAAATGGTATAGCTACTTTTATAGTTATATCGGCCCTTGGAGCAGATAGAAATAGTCGGTTTTTCTACAACCAGATGAAAGGTAAAATGGAAAATCAAGTGCTTCAACAGAAAATAAAGCATACGTATATCTTACGTCCTTCTTTAATTTCCGGTAAACGGAAAGAAAAAAGAACGTTTGAATTTCTTTGGAAACAAATCAAGAAAGTTGCAAACCTCTTTATGATGGGATCTTTAAAAAAGTTTAGATCTATTTCTGCGGAAAATATTGCAAAAGCTATGATTGTTTTAGCGAATGCACCACAAGATGAAAGAATTATAGAGTCTCACGAGATAAATAAGATAGGAAGCAAAACTTAATTATAACTAGTTAAAGATGTTTGATTTACGTTTTAGAAAAGAGATTTGTTAATTTTTTTGTAACTTAAGTTTTCACTCTTACGCTGCTTTATGGTCTATAACTACCTTTCAAAAATTTATGTACATCTTGGTATCTTGCTATTATTTTTACTATTGGGGGGCTGTAAGACAGAGACCAGTGGTAAAAAATTCTTGGATGAAAATGTACCAAGTGAACCAAAAATACAACGTGATTTAGAAGAAATAAAAGCAGATGGAAAACTTACCGTCATCACCATTTATAATTCTACTGGCTACTTTATTTATCGCGGAAAACCTATGGGTTTTGAATATGAATTGGTAGAACGATTAGCCAAAAAGTTGAATTTAGAATTGGAGATAAAAGTCGCCAAAGATATAGATCAACTCTTTACTATGCTTAATCGCGGGGATGGAGATCTCATTGCGTACGGCTTATCCATTACAGAGGCTCGAAAAAAAATCATAGAATTTACCAATCCGCTTTACCTTACGCATCAGGTTTTAGTACAGCGAAAGCCAAGCAATTGGAGAAAGTTACCAGGATATAAAGTAAAAAGACAACTTATTGAAGATCCAGTAGATTTAATAGGAAAAACGGTACACGTAAGAAAAAATTCCTCTTATTATGAACGGCTTCATAATTTAGAAGAAGAGATTGGGGGAGATATTGATATCGTAACCTTACCAGGAGATAAAACGACCGATGAAATAATAAAAATGGTTGTTGATGACAGTATAGACTTCACGATTTCTGACGATAATGTGGCTTCCATTAATCAGACGTATTATCCTATTTTAGATATAGAAACCGATGTGAGTTTTTCCCAACGCATAGGTTGGGCGGTTCGTAAAAACTCTCCAGCGTTTTTAGCAGAAGTAAATGATTGGATAGAGAAGGGCAAGAAAAAAGATTTTTACTATGTCGTTTACAGCAAATACTTCAAAAATAAAAAATCATATAGTCGCAGGATTAAGAGTGAATTCTACAGTAAAAACGAAGGTAAGATAAGTGAATATGATCCTATGATAAAGACCAATGCAAAAAGAATAGGATGGGATTGGCGTTTGCTTAGTTCTTTGGTATATCAAGAATCTCGTTTTAAACCTACAGAAAAATCTTGGGCTGGCGCAGGCGGTTTAATGCAAATTATGCCAGCTACTGCCAAAGAATTGGGCATTGATGATATACACAACCCCAAAGAAAATTTAAAAGCTGGAGTGCTTTACTTAGAGCAAATGCGTGAGAAGTTTAGTAAGGTTACGGACAGTGTTCAGAAAATAAAATTTACAATGGCGGCGTATAATGCAGGTTTAGGCCACGTTCGTGATGCACAACGACTTACCAAAGCAGCAGGAGAAAATCATTTGGTTTGGGACGACCACGTAGAAGATTTTATGCTAAAATTAAGTTCTCGAGAATTTTATAGCAAACCAGAAGTTAAATACGGTTTTGTTCGTGGGAGAGAACCATTTTTATATGTTAAAGAAATATTTTTGCGTTACGATCATTACCGCGGTCTTATTCCTTTAATCACGCCCAAAAACGATAAAAAATAATGCAAGAAATAGAACGAAAATTTTTACTAAAAAATGATTCCTTTAAAAAAGAGGCTTATAATTCTTATAGCATTAAGCAGGCTTATCTTAACTCTCATAAAGAAAGAACTACGCGTATTCGCATTAGGGGAGAGGAAGCATTTATTACAGTAAAAGGAAAGTCTTCTAAAAGTGGCTTATCTAGGTTTGAGTGGGAGAAAAATATCTCTATCGCTGAAGCGGAAGAATTGCTGCAACTTTGCGAACCGGGAAGAATTGAAAAAACACGTTTCTTGGTAAAAGTAGATCATCACATCTTTGAAGTAGACGAATTTTATAAGGAAAATGAAGGATTAATAATTGCTGAAGTAGAGTTATCTTCAGAAAATGAAAAAGTGAAATTACCTAATTGGATTGCAGAAGAAGTAACTGGAGATAAAAAATACTACAACTCTTATTTAATTCAGAATCCTTATAAAAATTGGAAAAAATAGCTAAATATCAGCTTTCTTTTGAAAAATAAGTATTGTAAGCTTGAGCAGTCGAAAGGTTAAACCATGACGTCTCGACTTCGCTCAAAGTGACATCGGAATTATTATTTGATTACATTAGATTCTATAAGAGATCCTTACTCTTTCTAGATTGAATGAAACTAAAATGCGAGGGAAATTGTAACTTCCAATTCCCTCGAATTTTAATTTTAGGGTTTCAGCAAATAGAACTAGTATTCAGTTATAATCTAAAAATACCACCAAACATTACGGTAGGTTGAAAATAGAAAAAATCTTGTGAGGCTTTGTCAGATTTAGATTGGGTGGTTCTAATATCTGGCATATTGATGTATCCCTCTTTAGCTTCCGCTTGAATAAAAAAGTGCTTAAAAAAGGTAAAGTTAATACCTTGTTTTAGTGAAAGGCCAAAACCTGCCAAATGAAATTGATCGTAGCGCTCACGGTCTAAAATAGTAGCATTCGTTTTTGGTACTATTGCTCCAACTCCAACTCCTTCAGTAATGTTAATTTGAAAAATATCTGTATTCCACTCAAAGCCTAGTAGCTTTCCAAGATCATCGTAACGAGAAAATTCAAAGCTAGCGTAATTAAGTCCGTCGGTGTGTTCTAGGTGTAAAAAATCATCGTCGATTTTAGTTGGAGCGTTGTTATATTCTCCATTATAGGTATCGCCAACGGGAGAAGATACATTAATATAGCCGCTCACGTTTGCAATTTGGTTGGACATCACGTACTTCATATGATCTACTCCTACAGAGATATTGTAATGGTCAGAAATAAAATATCCAATTCTATAATTGTTCTGCGGAATGGTTACGCGATCTGGTTGAAGATAATCCCGAAACGTGATTGGTTTAGGTTTATCGTGCGCTTTAGCATTTTTAATGGTAAAGTCATAATCACTTCCTGTAAAATGAATATCAGATTTGGTAAAATAGCCTCGGTTCCAACCCCAATTTACAAAGATTTTACCTTTGTTATGGGAGGTATATAAATCTGTTAAACCTGTGGTTGTAGTTTGTGCATTTATTCTTTTACCAAGAAGCATTCCCGTAATAAGAGACAGGATTAGAGTTATTTTATTCATGAAATGGATTGAAAGTAAATAAAAACCGTTTCGTACCATAATTTGCACGAAACGGATAAGAATAAGGAGTTAAGCATTTATTTTATTGCCAGCCTCCACCTAAAGCTTCATATAAATTCACCATAGAATTTAACTGGCTATATTTAGCACTAATTAGGTCTAAACGAGAATTTAGAGCATTTTCTCTAGCGGTTAACACCTCTAAGTAATTGGCTAAACCATTATTTAATAATTCTTCAGAATATTGAGTAGCTAAATCATAAGCTTCAAATTCTTTTTGCTTCACCTCTATCTTATCTGTAGATGATTCATAATTATATAATGCGTCTGAAACTTCTTTACTAGCAATTAAAAAGGCTTGTCTAAATTGTAGACGAGCTTGTTCTTGCTGTGATTGAGCAACTTCGTATTGCGTTCTAATTTGCCTTTTATTAAAAATAGGTTGCGTAAGACCTCCTATAATATTAGCAAATAAAGAATTGGTATCAAAAAGACTATCAAAACTTAAAGCTTGTAAACCTCCTGTTGCATTCAACGTAAGCGATGGATAAAAATTAGCACGGGCTACATTGGTTAGCTCAAAAGCGTTTCTTAAACTGTATTCTGCAGCCATTAAATCGGGTCTGTTTTTTAACAATTGGGCAGGAACTCCCGTTTTTAACTCGGTTTCAATTTCTTGGTTTTCTAAATCTGTTCTTGCAATAGCGGTAGCTTCTTTTCCTAATAAAATAGACATGGTATTTTCCAATAGCCTAATTTGATTATTGATATCTATTAAAATGGCTTTTGCAGTGTACAGTTGAGCTTCGGTTTGCTTTACGCCAACTTCGGTAATGTTCCCTGCGTCTTTTAAAGCTTTATTGGTTTCTAAGCTTTTTTCACGATTTTCAATAGTAATTTCCGTTACTTTTTTCTTTTCATCTAAAGAAAGTAATTGATAATACGTAGAAGCGATATTAGAAACCAATGCCGTTTTAACCGCTTGATGAGCCGCTACACTTTGTAGGTAGCCTGCTTCATAAGCTCTTTTATTACTTCTTATTTTTCCCCAAATATCAGCTTCCCAAGAAAGGTTGGCACTAAGCTCATATTGATCTAAAGAAGAATTAAGTCCTCCAAACTGACTGTTAGAAGAAACTTCTTGATGCGTTACACTAGCATTTGCACCAATGCTGGGCAAATAACCTGCTTTACCTTGCTTTAAGTAAGCCTCTGCAGCTATAATTTGCTGCAGGGCTACCCTAATATCAATATTATTTTGTAAACCTTCATCTATATGCTGTTGCAAAACAGCATCTGTAAACAAATCTTTCCAAGAAACATCAGCCATAGTGATGCTATCTTGTGGAAGTGAATCTGTTCTAAAGTTCTCGTCTTTTATGATCTCTGGTTGTTCATAATCTTTTGCTGCAAAACACGATACCAATAAAAATGGTAGCGCTCCTGCAAGTAAAAAGGTATATATTCTATTCTTTTTCATTATGCATTTGTTTCTTGTAGTTCATTAGATTCTTCTTCACTCTCTAAATTAGTTCTGCCAAAGAACTTTTCTTGTAACCATTGAAAGAAGATATATAAAATAGGAATAATAAAAACGCCTAAGATGGTTCCAATTAGCAAACCGCCAACAGCTCCTGTACCAATAGACCTATTCCCTTCTGCACCAGTACCTGTAGCAAAAACAAGCGGCATTAACCCAACAATAAATGCTAAAGAAGTCATTAAAATAGGTCTTAATCTTACTTTAGCACCATCAAACGCAGCTTCTACAATGCTCATTCCTTCTCGTCTACGTTGCATCGCAAACTCCACAATAAGAATGGCATTTTTGGCCAACAGCCCCACCAACATAATCAATGCAATTTGAAAATAAATGTTGGCTTGTAAGCCCATAAAATAAGTGACTAAATAAGCGCCCATTACACCCACTGGAAGTGAGAATAACACCGCAAATGGAATTAAAAAGCTTTCATATTGAGCAGACAGAATAAAGTACACAAAAAGAATACTTAATAAGAAAATATAAAAAGCTTGAGATCCTGCACTTACTTCCTCACGAGTCAACCCAGAATAACCAATACTAAAATCGCTAGATAGTTTTGAAGCTTCTTCTTGTAAAGCCGCAATAGCGTCCCCAGAAGAGAATCCTGGTGCAGATGCTCCACTAATACTAGCCGAATTAAATAAGTTAAAACGGGTTACAGATTGAGGTCCATAAACTCTTTTTAGATTAATATATTCTGTAATGGGAGACATTTCTCCTTGGTCATTACGTACGTACAAAGAATTTAGATCTTCTACCGTTGCTCTATCTTCTGGTAATCCTTGAATATAAACTCGGTATTGTTTACCATACCTAGAGAAATCGGCTGCAAAGATACTACCAATATAACCCTGAAGCGTTCCAAAAATGGTCGATACAGAAACGCCGCTATCCTTTGTTTTTGCAATATCTATATCCAATTCATATTGAGGATAGTTCGTATTAAAAGAACTTTGGGCATATAAAATTTCTGGACGTTGTGATAAGGTTCCCAATAATTGTTGAGCTTGATCGTCTAAGTTATCAAAACTACCTCCTGAACGATCCAAAAGTTTAAATTCAAAACCAGCAGAGACTCCAAATCCAGGGATACTGGGAGGAGTAAAGAAAATCATCTCTGCTTCAGGAATCTGTGCTCCTGCTCCAAAAAGTTGACCTGTGATCGACTCAGATGAAAGTGCATCCGTTTCTCGTTCTCCCCAAGGCGCTAATCGTATAAAGGCAATGGCAAAGTTACTCCCTTGTCCACTAATTAAACTAAATCCATTTACTACGGTTACCCCAGTAACACCATCAATTTGGTTAGCTTTAGTTTTTAATTGATTAGTAACCGCTACCGTTCTATCTAAAGAAGAACCAGGTGGCAACTCAATATTGGCAAATAATACGCCTCGATCTTCATTAGGTACAAAACCTGTTGGTGTATTTTCTACTCCTATATAAATTCCTGCTACCGCTAATAATAAGATAACGGGAGTGATCCATTTATATTTAAATAAAAAGGATAAGCTATTTACATAACGATTAGTAGTCGCTTCAAAAGCGACGTTAAATTTATGATAGAATTTTTGTAACCAGCTTTTATCTTTGTATTTCTTATCGTGATCTGGACTTTTAAGAAACAGAGCACATAAAGCCGGACTTAAGGTTAAAGCGTTTACTGCAGAAATAACAATGGCTACAATAAGGGTGATACCAAATTGCTCATAGAATACTCCCGTAGGTCCTGTAATAAAGGTAACAGGAATAAATACAGCCGCCATCACTAAGGTAATAGAGATAATAGCCCCAGTAATCTCATCCATGGCTTTACGGGTAGCTGTAAGAGCCGACTTGGAGCCTTCTTCTAGTTTGGCATGGACAGCCTCAACGACGACAATAGCATCATCTACCACAATACCAATAGCTAGTACGAGTGCAAATAAAGTTAGGAGGTTAATCGAGTAACCAAATAAATTAAGAAAGAAGAATGTACCAATAATAGAAACTGGTACCGCAATCGCTGGTATTAAGGTAGAACGTACATCTTGTAAGAAGATAAATACTACGATAAATACTAAAATAAAAGCTTCAATTAAAGTAGTAATTACTTTACTGATGGAAGCTTCTAAAAATTCGTTAGAATCTAAGTTGATATATACTTCCATCCCTTCTGGAAAATCTTTCTCAAACTCATCTAAACTTTTGTGTATTTCGGCAATAATTTCTTGAGCGTTAGAACCAGGAGTTTGGTAAACAGCCATATTTACAGCAGGATGTCCGTTGGTAGTGGCCTGTACACTATATCCTTGTGCATCTAGTTCTATCTCTGCCACATCGCCCAAGGTTAAATACTGCCCATTTTCTAATGCTTTGATTACAATACCTTCATATTGCTCTTCGGTTTTAAATCTACCGCTATATCTAATCACATACTCAAAAGCTTCTGCATTATTTTGTCCAACACTACCTGCTGCTGCCTCTTGGCTTTGCTCATTTATAGCCGCGGTTATATCAGCAGGAATTAAGTTGTAGGCCGCCAACTTTTCAGGTTGCAACCAAATTCGCATCGCATAGTCTCGGCTACCAAAAACACTTACATCTCCAACACCATCAATACGTTTTAATTCAGGAAGCACGTTAATATTTAAATAGTTTTGAATATAAGTAGCATCGTATTCCTTATTCTTAGAAAGAACAGCAAGGAACATCAAAGCACTGGTTTGCTGCTTCTGAGTAATTACACCTCCTTGTACTACCTCACGAGGCAATAATGAGCTTGCTCTGGCTACCCTATTTTGAACATTTACCGAAGCAATATCTGCATCATAACCTTGCTCAAAGAAAACTTGAATTTGTGCTCTACCGCTATTACTCGCAGTAGAAGTAATGTAATCCATTCCTTCTACTCCGTTAATTTGTTCTTCTATAGGAATAATTACACTCTCTAAAACCGTCTGTGCGTTAGCTCCAGGAAAGTTCGCAGTTACCTGTACAGTAGGAGGAGCAATATCAGGATATTGGGAAACAGGAAGAGAAACAATTCCTAAGATTCCCAGAATAACGATAAGGACGGAAACCACCGTTGAAAGAACGGGTCTTTCTATAAATTTCTTTAACATATTTTCTGTTCTTTATTATTTGAATACAGTTTCAATAGGTTTCGCAACACTATCAAAAGGCATGGGTTGAGGTTTAATAGGGGTGTTGGTTCTTAATTGTCCAACGCCTTGAGCAACAAATGGCTCTCCTTCCTTAATTCCAGACTTAACTACAATAAAATTATCTACTCTAGCTTGTACTTCAATAGGTTGGTTCACCGCTAGTGAGTCTCCTTGTACTCCATAAACATAAACTCTACCTTGACGCTCAAAACTAGATGACTCTGGCACTACTATAGCGTTTTCATAAGTTTCTGGAATAAGAACTCTTCCACTATTTCCGTCACTTAATAATCGGTTTGGGTTTGGGAATTGTGCTCTAAAACTAACCGCCCCTGTTTGTCTATTAATTTGACCAGACACCGTTTCAATAGTTCCATCTTCTGCATAAATAGTATTATTAGCCAATCTTAATTTTACCTCGGGAAAGTTTTTAATCTTGTCTTCAATATCCTTTCCTTCAGCTTCCGTTAAAAAGTTGAGGTATTGTTTTTCATTCATGCTAAAGAAAGCATACACATTATCCGTTTGAGAAACGGTAGTTAATACAGTTGTAGGGCTTACCAATGCGCCAGTTCTATAATTAATAGATCCCACATAACCTTCTACAGAACTTCTAATAGTGGCATATCCTATGTTAGCAGTCACACTATTATAACTTGCTTTTGCCTGTGCTAATTTTGCTTTAGCTGTTTCCAATTGAACAGCACTAATAATTTCTTTCTCTACTAAAGGTTTCAATTTATCAACCTCTACTTGAGCTGCATTCACATTAGCTTTAGCAGCAGCAGCATCTTGAGTTAAACTTTCTGTTTCTAATGTAAATAAAACGGTACCTTTCTTTACTTTTTGTCCTGCGTCAACAAGTACTTCAGTAATATAACCAGATACTTTTGGTCTTACTTCACTATTAACCACCCCCTCAATACTTGCGGGATAAGAATCATAACCCGTAAGTGTTTTTTTAACGGCTTTGGTTACCGGAAATGGCTTAGGGCCTTGGGCTTGTTGTTGACCTTGGGCATCACCACCACACGAGGTTAATGTAATAACAGAGAGCATTAATATGCTAAGGATAATACTATTTTTCTTCATGATTTTATTTATTGCGTACGTTGTATTTCTGAAATTTTTTCAATCGTCTTCTTTAAATTATTTTGTTGATTGTTTAAGTATTCTTTATAAAGTAACCTAACCTGATGCTTGTGTTCTAATTCTTTTTCTTTTTCTGAAATCTTATTAAACTTATCGATCAAATCTATGATTTCTAGATCTGCTTTCACCTTGTCTAAGGTATCATTTAGGGCAATTTCTAGGTGATTCTTACTCGCTCTAAAATAACGTTTCCTATCGCCAGGTTTGGTAAAATATTCAATACTTTTAAGTTGTAAAAGCAGATTAATATTGGTAGAGATAGAACTTTTACTTGCACAGGTTATTTTAGTAATATCATCAAAAGTTAAATCTTCTGTTGGAGATAAAATCAACAACCCTAAAATGCGAGCTGCTAGTGGGGTAATACTCATTTTTTTTTCAAAATGTATCCCAATACGCTCTACCAGTTTTTGTTTTTTTTCAGAACAAGATTGCATAACTATATCATTTGAGTTTGCAAAGGTATATTCAGTTCGGTGTTATGCGAACTAAAAAGACTTAAAGGTTTGTTAAATAATTTTAATAACCTAAGTTCGATATAATTATGAGAAGGATTAAAAACTGTCAATTCGATTTCTATGACAATCTCAAGCGGTTTTCATAGAAATCGAACTCAGGTTAATAGGTTTCCTCTAACTTCAGACTAAGCTCTCTTCAAAAAGTTTAATCTTAAGTCTTAATCATTTAAAGCTAATTTCAATTTCTATAGGTTGAGAAAGACTATTCCCCTCTTGATCTACCACGCTAAGCACGTGTTTTCCTGGCTGCGGAATTGTAGATATCTCGTGAAAAGTAGTGGTGCTAGTAAGATATACTGAATCTAAATACCAAAACACGGTCGTTTCGGGATTGCGATGTGCCAGTTTAAAAATAATAGCGTTGGTTTCTTCCTTAAAGTTTTTTGGAAGTATAATCGCCTCTTTTTTCTTCGGAAAAATAAATTGCATCAAATCCTCCCCATCTTTTAAACACCCATTTTTATAAGGAGGCAAGCTTCGGTATTGTGGATGCCGAGCAGCATAATAGTACTCCATTAATGGTGGAAGCACAAACCAATTTTTACGTTGCATTTCAGATAGAGGATAACAAGAAGAATTAACTTGAAACTGCTCTGATTGATCTAAAAAAACTTGCTGATGGTAAGGACAAACAGAAGTTCTTGTTCCGTTTTTAGGAATCCACTCTTGCTGAGTTTCGGGACAATAAACACTTGCTAAATGTCCGCTTCTTTTACAAACCTCTGCTTCAACAAGTTCATCATAGGGAGTTTGAAAAGGTGCTGCTTTAGGTAATTTATCAAAAACTTCAAATAAAATGGGAGCTGCAGCTTGCAACCCAGTTAACCCCGGTCTTCCTTCTCCGCTGGCATTTCCTGCCCAAACTCCTACCGCATACTTAGAAGTGACCCCAACCGCCCAAGCATCTTTAAAGCCATAGCTGGTTCCTGTTTTCCAAGATATAGGCTGAGAATTGCTAAAGAAACTCCAATTCTCCTCTCCGTTAGGTCTATTCACCTCCTCGATGGTTTTCAAGGTATGATAAATGGCTCCGGCTTGAAAGACTTCCGCAGAAAATTGTTTTGCTCCAAATTCGGGTTGTTTTCCTAATTCATAAATAGGGTTAACAAATTCATTTTTTCGGTATTCACTGGAAGAAGTATTGAAAAAATTTAAGGTAGAAGCCATTCCTGCATAAGCTTTGGTAATATCCCAAAGTGAACTTTCTGCACCTCCTAAAATGATGGGAAGTCCATAGTAATCTGCGGAATTTTCCATATTTTTCTGCTGAAGTTTTTCTAACTGATGGTAAAATTTATGCAATCCATATTTCCGAAGCATTCTAACTGCGGGAACATTTAATGATCTCGCTAAAGCAAGGCTAGCAGGAACGGCGCCGTTAAACTCTTTGTCAAAATTCTGCGGACTGTAGCCGTTCACGGAAGTAGGCACATCGGCTACCAAAGTATTTGGAAGAATACTGCCTTCATCCAACATTGCGGCATATAAAAAGGGTTTTAAAATACTCCCTGTACTTCTGAAAGCCTGAACGAGATCCACATAACGATCATGTTCCGCTGTAGTGGGTGAATTGCCCACGTAAGCTCTTACTTCACGTGTTTCTATATCGAGTACTAAAATGCTAAGGTTATGAATTTCATTTTGACGTAGCCGATCGTAATTTTCTATTGCAATGGCATTCAATTGTCGCTGAAGCAGAAATTCAATCGTGGATTTAAACTGAGTTCCTGGATGATCTCTTCTCAATTTTTCGGTAAGGTGAGGTGCCATTTCGGGCAAGGCTAAAGGTTTGCTAGGAAGTTTTTCTGCAATCGCCAATTCATAGGTGGTGGGGTCAATCACCGAATGCTCTAAAAGTTTTTTTAATAAGCGATCGCGTTTTTGTTTTAAAATAAGTTCGTTTTTCCCCGGAAAAATAAGCGAGGGTGCATTCGGTAAAACGGCAAGTGCAGCCGATTGCCCCCAGCTGAGATCTTGAGAAGGAATACCAAAATAACGCCAAGAAGCCGTTTCTAATCCTACCACATTTCCGCCAAAAGGTGCATAAGTAGCATATAAATTTAGAATCTCTTTTTTGCTCTCGCGGGATTCTAATCGGGTAGCCTGAAAAATTTCAATCAGCTTTTCAAAATAAGTGCGTTTCTGATTTTTTCGTGACAACCGAATTACTTGCTGAGTAAGGGTACTTCCGCCACGTCTTTGTTGGGTTGTGATATTTTCCCAAAGTGCTTTTGTGATAGAAATGGGATTAAAGCCAGGATGTGAATAAAAATACTCATCTTCAAAATTTAAAATACATTGCTCAAATCGGTACGGGACATTGTCTTGTTTTGGAAATCTCCACTGCCCGTCTTTAGCAATACGCGCGCCCAGCATCAATCCCTCTCTACTTTTTAACACAGTAGATGTAGGAGCATTAAACAGGTTTCTGGGCAAGCAAAAAAACCAAATCAACCCCACAATTAACACCACACCTATTTTGATAGGATGTTTTTTGACGAAGTTAAATATGGATTTTTTACTTTTTTTCACGGTAAGCGTATGGATTTTACTTCGACAATATGAGTGTCACTTCGAAAGGCTCAGTGTGACCAAGAGTACTGTCAGCCAGAACTTGTCGAAGGCTCTTTTTTGTATTTAGTTTAACTTTAAAAGCCTCAGTATCATTTTTAACAAGTTTAGTGGCACTTCGACAAGCTCAGTGTGACCAAGAGTGCTGTCAGCCAAAGCTTGTCGAAGGCGGTTTCCCAAATTGCGTATAATTTTTTGAAAAACGGATTAAACCCTGCCAGTTTTCTTTAATTAGGGCTTCTTTCTTTTTTCTAGACCAACCTTTAATTTGCTTTTCTATACGAATAGCTTCCAAAGGATTAGTGCATTTAATGTGCCATTTTAAAATGAGAGGTCGTCTTTTGTAAGTGTAACAAGACCTCACTTCTCCTTGGTTATGCTCATCAAGTCTTCTTTTAAGATTGTTAGTCATTCCTGTATAATAGGAGTTGTCAGAACAAAGTAAAATATAGGTGTAATAATATTTCATTTTGATAGTTCTTGAGTTGCTTTTTATTGCATTTATTTGATTTCATTTCGATAAGCTGAGTGGCACTTCGACAAGCTCAGTGTGACAGTTAGGTCAGTCTAAGCCTGTCGAAGGCTTTATAGAACCACTTTCACCCAGCTACCCCGAGTTCTTGCAAAATAAGTCGCATCATACATGGCTTCCGCTTGAGTTCCTGGTAAATAATAGGTTCCCAAATAAGAAGCGTTTAGTTTTACGGTAAAGACTTTGGTTTTCTTGGCGTCTACACTAAAGTAAAAATTCACTCGGTCATCCCGAATATCTTTGTAATCGGCATCACCATTCGCGCCACCTCCTAAATCTGTAAAACTTGTATTTACCACTTCCCATCCGCTAGGGAATATTTGTGATAGTGCCACATTATCTATCGCATCCATAGAGGTATTGGTTACCGCAACTTTTGCTATAATTTGAGTGCCTTGTCGTAAGCTAGAAACATCGATGGCATTTTCTGCACCATCTAAAAACTGAGTTTTTACAGTAAGATTGCTTTGTTCTGTCAACTCTTCGCCTAAAGGAAGCTTTCCTGTTTGCGAAATCGAAACATACAAAATATTGTCTTTTTGATTTTCTAAGCTTAGTGTGTTCGTGCCTTTTTTAATGCCTAGCTTTCTTTCGGCTAAAGCTTTTGTTGTTTTAATGTTGGAAGATTTTCCGTTAAGGCTATACTTCACTTCTACCGCTTTTCCTCCATTTTTATTGGCCATTTTTGCTAAGGCTAATAAGGCGTAAGAGGTTTCTTGGGTACTGTACCAACGCTGCGAGGATAAGTTTTTCGCCAACGAAATCGCCAATTCTCGTTGCTGCTCATCGCCAAGAATCACCATAGTTTCTAAAGCCATAGACTTATTTCTAAAGGGCGAGCCATAGGTATAGTAATTGTGTTTCTCTGGCTCAAAACTAAGGTTTGCTTTATTTGCAATTTGTTTTGCTACTTGGTCTTTTCCTGCCAAGGCGTAGGCGGCAGCAAGTCTCCATTTGGCATCGTTGCTCATTTCACTAGATTCTCGCAATCGGTTCATCGCGGCTAACTCAGGTTGTCCTGCTAGAGCTAACGTATAAAGACGATACGCTTGCGTTAAACTCGAGTTATAACGGGTATAAGAATTTCGCCATTGTCTAGCCTGATTTTGTTGGTATTTCATCCAGTTACTTAAAAACGGAATGGGAAGGGCGTAGCCTTTTTTCTTTGCCTCTAGCATAAAATGGCCGGCATAATTGGTACTCCAATCGTCCACATCTGTATTTCCTGGCCAATAACCTAGGCCGCCATTGCTCGTTTGAAAAAGATTCATGCGGTTAATGGCTTGTTTTACATTTTCTTCTATTTCTTTTTTCTTAGAGAATGAAAGATCAAAAATATCAGTTATAAATAACTGCGGAAATGCACCCGAGGTCGTTTGCTCCAAACATCCATGGGGATAGCGAATAAGGTAATCCATACGCTTGCTATAATCCATTGGCGGAAGCGTAGAAAATTCTATAGAAGCCGTATTACTACCTTCTACTCCAAAAGTTTCCAGTTCTATCTCTTGGACTCCTTTATTTTCTAAAGTATAAGTTTTAGAAGTTTGAGAAATAGGATTCGGGTTTTCGACATCAATCTCAATAAGCGTTTTCGACTTTTCTCCGTTTCCGGAAGCATACACCTGAAAGCTTTGAGGTTGAGTTGCAGCATTCACTTCAAACTCAAAATTGACAATCTGTTCGCCTACTTCCGTAAAGGAAATATTTTTAGAAGTAGCTCCAATAGGGGTAAACGCTTCACTTTCTTTAATACTTACCGCTACGTTCTTCACCTTTTTCTCCATGGCAAAAACCGTCACGGGAAGTGTCACTTTCTCTCCTGGAGATAATTTTCTAGGCAAAGAAGCCAACACCATGAGAGGCTTTCTTACGGGAACGGTTTTTTCTGCATTGCCGTAAGCCGCTTTTTGATGATCGCCTGCAATCACCATCGCTCTTACAGAGCCTACATAATTAGGCATAAACAAGCTATGGGTTTTGGTCTGTCCTTCTTTTAAATGAAACGGACCTAAATAGGTTACCACGGGTTTAAACCGATCTGCTTTTTTATTTTTAGCTCCTGCAGCGGCATCACCACCTCCAATTTCATAAATATGATCTACGCTCCCCGAAAAAGCACCAATCACATCGTCAAAAATATCGAAGGTTTTTACGCCCAAAGCTTCTCGTGCATAAAAAGCACCGTGAATATTTGGAGTTATAAATCTAGTGAGGTCCAATAAACCTTCATCGACCACTGCCAAGGTATAGGTCATTTCTTTCCCGTTCTTTTCAGAAACCTTTAGGCTATAATCCTGCTCAGGTTTTAACACCTCGGGCATATTAATCTCTGGATGTAATTTGGTATCTGGATTTTCTACCATCAACGGTATAATTCCGTAAAGCCGAATGGGTAAATCGTTTTTGGTTTGTTCGTGAGGCTGTAATAACGAAATGTTTACAAATACATTAGGCGCCATTTCTTTGGTAAGCGGAATAGAAACTTGCGTTTCGCCTTTCTGGGTTTCTACCCATTGCTTAGAAAGTACCTCGGTTCCATTTTCAATACTGATTAAAGCGTTTCCTTTGCTCCCCGAAGGAAAGGTAATCACGGCATCTTCGCCTACTTTATATTGATCTTTATCTGAAGAGAACACAAGCATTTTGGCGCTTTCTGCATCTCCGTTGGTAGGTCTTCTGGACCAATTTCGGTAAAAGTAAACCGTTTTTCCTGTGGCGTGGCCAGAGGCTTTATCAATAACTCTCACCAAGTAACGTCCACTTTGTCGCTCGGGAATATTCACGGTAAATTGTCCTTTTCCTTTGTTGTTGGTGGTCACCTCAACTTCTTTTACAGGAGTGTAAGTGCTGGTATTATCGTAGCGAGAAAGATTGTCGCTTCCGCGGCTCCACCACCAGCGCCATTCAATTTCAAAAACTTTTACTTCTAGTTCGCGATTGCCAGCAATTTCTCCTTGTGCGTTAAGGCTTATCACGTCAAATTTTGTATCCTCATCGGTGTAATAAGCGCCGTATTTATGCGGATCTGGAGCTAGGAGGCCTGCAAAATAGTCGTAAGGAGCCAAGTCTTTTGAAAACACATCTATAGAAAAGTCTCCGCCACCTTCAAACACTTTGGTTAAAAAAGTAGCTGTAAGCATTCCTGGGGCTTTATTATTAAGCTTTATTTTTTTACTAAAATTTGTTTCACCTTCCGCAGAAAGTTTGGTTTCTACTACCGGCATTTCAATTTTATCAAAACTCCTTACAGGATCGGTGAACTCGTATTGCGGAAACTTTTCAAAAGCATTGCCCATAGAAGTTAGGGTAACTTCCATTTGGGCTTTAAGATTTCTGGCGGGCGAACCGTGTAGCCACGTTGAACTTAATTTTCCAGAAATGGGTTTACTAGCATCTAATATTTTATCGTCAAAATCTAAACTAATTTTAAGTCGGTTAGGCTTTACCGTCGCCACCCGAAGCGTTTTGGTAAAGTGCGCCCCACCAACATACACGTTGGCGTTCCAGTTTCCGGTAGGCGAGGTGGCTTGGGTGAGAATAGGGAAATAGAAAAAACCGTTTTTAGCCTTTCCAAAAGACGAGGCATTACCTTCTGTTAAAACTCTTTCCTCTACTAATTTACCACGCGCATCTGTAAGCTGTAATTTTACAGGATGATTTTTAGGCAACGGATTGGCTTTGTCATTTAAAGCAAAAGTTAAGTGGATGGTATCTCCAGGGCGGTGAACACCTCTTTCGGTATACATCAATCCTTTTAATCCTTTTTCTAGGATTTTTCCTGAAACATCAAACTTACTTAAGGAAAGCGCATTTCCATCTTCCAATTTTGCGTACGCATAATTTTCTCCTTTATAGGCGATAGCAAAAGCTGCTTTTTTAGTATTATCATTTAGCGCAAAACCTTTTTGATTGGTGGTTATAGAAGAAATGAGTTGCTGCTGGTAGTTGTAAAGATCTACGGTAACGCCTTTTTCTGGTTGAGCGGTAATTAAATTAGTGGTTGCAAAATGATAGGAGCGATTGTTGCTTTCTTTAACGATAAGTCCTAAATCTGATCCTAACACATTGGTGCTTACAAAACGGTTTTCCCTGTAATAAGAAATGCTGCAAGGATTATCGCGTTCTTGCCAGTTGTAAGGCGTGTTTCGCCAATTGTAAATCTCATTGTCCCAATATTGTTCTTCGCGTTCTTCTTCGGAAGAAGCGCTGTTATCATATTCGTATACTTCCTCGTCGCCAGCCTTACTGATTTCATTTCCACAATTAAACGTACTATATTCTTTTTTAAAGCTTATCTGAATCTGATACATTGCTCCTGGATCTGCCTTAATAAAATCTGAAATATTGATGGCGTGCGCTTTCCAAGAACTCGATTCAA
The DNA here is from genome assembly GCF_031845265.1 of Mesonia ostreae. Classification (NCBI taxonomy): domain Bacteria; kingdom Pseudomonadati; phylum Bacteroidota; class Flavobacteriia; order Flavobacteriales; family Flavobacteriaceae; genus Mesonia; species Mesonia ostreae. Next base: position 79,316 of record NZ_JAVRBG010000006.1, read on the forward strand.
ATTCATTTTTGGAAGTAAGCGAAATCGTTTTTTTGGCTACTCTTCTTCCTACGCGGCGAATGTTATACGAGTTTTGATCGTTTAAATTACCAAACTGAAGGTGCTGAAGCATATTGTCTTGAAAAATCTTAATCACGCGCACATCTACGGCCGAGAGGTTGACGCTTTCAAAATAGATGGGCGTTGAAGCCGAACTGGGTAAGATAACACCTTTAGAAATTAAGCGTACCGCGGGTTTTAGTTGCTCAAAAGAAATGGTTTCAGCGAAATCTCTTTTTAAAGGAAAGCCATAGGTGTTTTTAATTCCTTTAAATACATTAACGTTGACTTGTCCCGTAATCCGCTCTGAAGGGTATACGGTTAACACGTTGCCATCTACTTCAAAACGTAAATTGTTTTGATCTTTGATGCTCACCAAACCTTTAAAATTTTGATTTTCGTTAAGCGGATCTGAAAAATTGATAGAAAGTGAGCTTTGTTCTGCCAAAGAGGTTTTAAAATCGATGATGGTAAAGTTATTTTGGCCGGGAATAGCAAAGCTGTTTTCCCCTTTATTTTCGGCTTTGATGGCTTTCCCATCCCAAGAAATTTCGATTTGAGAATCGTCTATTTCTCGCTGAATGCTGTCGATAGTAAAACTAAAATAATTAGCATCTTTCGCGTCTTCCTGCCATTTAATAGATAGATTTTTTCCGTTTTGAGAAGCTTCAACTAGTTGCTTCGCCTTTTGAAATTGGATGACATCTGAAGCCTCTAAAGTTCCCGTTACATACTGCCATTCTTTAGAATAGGATTGCAGATTGCCTAAATTTATTTTAAAATTAGGTTGCAGAGTTTTAAAGCTAAAGCTGAATTCTTTATACTCTTTGTCTAAGTCATCGTAGAGCTCGTTTAGCTTTAAGGTCACTTGATACTCGGTATCGGGTTCTAAGTGGGTTTCGGGTTTAAAGACTAGAGAAGTGTTGTTTTCTATAAATAATTTTCCTTTGATGCTGGGAGATATCGTTAGGTATTTGGCTGGAATTTCTTGCGTAAGCTCATATTGCTCCAAAGGCTGAGCAAGGTTAATTCTAATAGACTCTGCAATAGAAACTCGTCCTTGCGTATGAAATGAAATGTATTCTTTGAATTTGAATAGATTATCGGTTTCAGGCGGAGTTTTATCTTTACAAGCACTAGAAACTAAAAATAAACTTATGAATAGAAGGCGGAAGAAGATTTTCATAGAGGGAAATTTATGTTGCCAAAGTTAAAAGAAATCGTGGCGGTAAGCAAGGCTATTATTTCTTCGCAAAAATAACGCTTATAGATGTATTTCTTGCATAAAAGTCTTAGCTAATTGTTTTGTAAAAAAGCTAAGACTTCATTTTTATAAAAGCTTTGGATAGGAACTGTGTTAGATTAGATTTTGATTAACTTGCGGGTGTAGCTAACTTTGTTCACGATAAGTAAGGAATATTTAACGCTATGTAGAAAATCTTTTAAGAAAAGAATAGTATCGTTTAATTTATTTCCATTGGAAATTATATAGCAATAAAATACTGAATTCCAGATTCATTACAATGTAATATTTAATGTTTTTTTAAAACCGATATTTTCCCGAGATTAAAAAATACCTAGGAACTAAATTGTAAATAGTAGTATTTGAGGTGTAATTATCAATTTTTAGTGCTTTATATTCTTTTTCGTTTAATATATTATTTATAAGCAATCTAAATGATAAGGCACTTTGATTAGGGGTATAATTTATAGAAAAGTTCATAAATGAATAGAATGCATTTTCAACATCATAAAAGTCATTCTTTAATTCTACAAGAAGTTCGCTAGATAGTTTTGCATTTAAATTAATGTGAGCTTTTTTAACTTCACTATTAACCGTATTGTTTAAATATTTAGATTGTGAATAAGTATATGAAATTCCAAAATCAAAATTAAGTGGGAAATTGAAATAAGTTAATCCTGAAAATGCATATTTCCCCATATAATTGTTTAATGTATTAAATTTTGCAGTATTTAATTTTACTGGCATCTTATTCCAATTTTGGTCGGTTTCAAACTCTGTTACCAACTTTAGTTTTTTGAAATAGTTAACTAAACTAGAATTAAAAAAATAATTTTCACCTCCATCTCTTAAGATATAATTTAAAAAGCTAAAGCTTTCTGTTATCGTATTATTAGAAGTATAGGCTTTTTTTGCTTTGGTGTAAGAAAAAGTAGTGCTTAAAGAGAATCTTTTGAGATCATTAAATAAATTATGTGAAAAGGAAAGATTTTGATTTTTTAATAAACCGTTGTAACCCTTTCCTCTACTAAAAGCGCGGTAGTCTTCCAGAAAATAATTACCTAAGAATTTTGAGATTTCTGGCCGTTCATTATTGATGGAATAAGAAAGAATAAATTTGCCTATTTTATCCGTTTTATAGTTTAAAATAGCTTTTGGACGCAATGCTTTAATAGTTTCTTTATCAGAATTTATTTTAGAGCGACTTATTAGATAGTTTAGATTTGCTGTTAAACTGATTTTCGAATTAAACCTGTAGCGAAAATTGTTTTCTATAATCACAGCATTTTGTCTCCAAACTAAATCATTTATTAGGCTATCCTCAAGCGTAGCGCTTCTGCTTAATATGTTTTCATTTATAGTTTCCTTGCTATGTTCAAAATTTACAGCAAAGGCATTTTCTATTTTTCCAGTTTTATAAATCAAAGTTGGTTTTAAGCCTATATAATTAATAGTATTATTTTCAGTTTGTTGCAAGGTATCTGACGAACTCAAATCTAAATAATTATTTAATAATTCAGAGCTAATAGTGCTCCGTTGCTTCACGTTGTCATAACCATAATACAAATAAGTATTTAATAAGGTATTATTGGTTAGTTTTTGGGTATAATTAAAATGGTTAAAAATAGTTTTTTGTTCACCTCGCACGGACTGTCCTATTTCTTTGCTATTATTATAGCGCAAATGATTCCTGAACCGATAAGGATTAGTTTTAACAATAAGCAAATTTCTGAGGTATGAGTTTTTACCATTAAAATATTTTAATTCTACTTCTCCTGAAGACAAAGTTTTTCTAGATCTTTCGTAGTTATTTTCCGAAATTTCAATAGGATTTTCTCCAATATTATACTGTGTATTTTTGAAATTATTTTGTTTTTGAATATCGTTGGCAAAATAAGCAGTAGCTCTAATTTTTAAGCGATTTTGTATTTTGGTATTTAGACTAAGTGAATTAAAAAAAGCTTTATTGAAGGTGCTTTGGGAATTACTAAAAGAGTTATTTTCCCTAATTTCATTTGTATAAAAATTTTGAGTTGTGTGTTCAATTCTATCTTCACCAAACAATTCATTACTATTTTGATTTCCCTCTATTTGATCTGTTGCTTTATTCCCCAAATTATTAAAATCACCTAGATAAAAAAGTTTTATTTTCTTCTTTAATAAACCCAATGTAAAACTTTCTTGAAAACGAAAATCTCTACCAAGGCCTCCCCCAAAATTAATATTACCAAACCAAATATTTTTCTTATTCTCATCTAGCTTTAAATTAAGCGCCACTTTATCTGAAGTCTGCATGACTTTCTTCATGATGGGATTATCCTCAAAATTATCTAAAATCTGTACTTTGCTTAATACTTCCGCATCAATATTTTTGGTTAAAATTTTATAATTTTTATCCAATAAATCTTCTCCCTCAATAAGTAATTTCTGTATTGGCTTACCATGTGCTTTTATAGTACCATTTTCTAGAACTTGAATTCCAGGTAAATTCTTTAATACATCTTCAATGGTTTGTTCAGTCCCTGTTTTATAGGAATTTACAGCTATTGTAGTTGTATCCCTATTAATTTTTATTTTTTGATTAAATTTTAAAACCACTTCATTTAATACTGAAGTTTCTTCTTCTAAATTAAAATCCACGTTTAGTTCGTCTTCAGAAGCAAAATTAATTGTTTTTATTTCATTCTTATAGCCTAAAGAAGAGGCTGATAGTTTTAGCTCTTTTACATTAGCATTAAAGGTAATTTGGTAAAAGCCATTTTTTTCAGTATAAGTGTAGTGGAGAATATTATTTTCAGAAGTCAAAACTTTTACCGAACCGCCCTCAATTCCAGCATCGTTAACTTTAACATACCCAGAAACTTTATTTTGTGAATAGGAAAAAAGGTAAAAAGGCAAAAAAAAACAATTAAGCAATCCTTGATCATATATCTAAAAAATCTCTAGACATAGCTCATCCATTTCCCCTGCTTTCACATTAATGCCATCTCCCAATTTTTTTGATAATAGCAATGCTTTAGTTTTGCCTTTATCTACAAATTTTTCTAATAATTTTTTGTATTCTGGGATTGAAACCCAATCATCATTTCCATTGGGATTGATGATTTTTGGTACAGGTTGTTTTTTATCTAAAGGGTAATTTATAGATTTAAAGTAAATGTATAGTTCTTTGTTTGTATCATAGGCTTCTAAAACTAATCCTGGTAATCCTTGAAATTTCCATGGTCCATAAGGCAACGGGATCTTTTCTGTATACCAAACTGTATAATTCCTACCTCTAAATTCCGCAGTAGCCTTTTTACAAATAATATTACCTATTTTTTTAGTATCATTTTGTAACTTCCAATTTATTGCTGGCCTATCTTCTTTCCCATAAATGATGGAACCATATTTAACGTTCCACCATAAACTATCTTTTTTTCTATCAAAATAGACCTGTTTCCCTTTTGCTAAAGTATGCTTACCCAAATATACCTCTTTATTTTCGCTGTTATTTTTTTTCTCTAGTTTTTGTCCTTCTAGATTAGATGAATTTTCCAACGAATCTTTTGCCGTTACATAATAGGTTTGATTTTTGTCAAAAAGCAAGAACGCATTAAAATCTAGACCTACCGGCCCACCTTTTCCAAGACTTTCAATATGCCCATAACGCACAATACCCTGTTGGGATGTAGCAGGTTGAATAATAAAAAAATAAGCTGTTATAAAAAAAAGTATACTTTTCATGTTATAATAATTAGTACTTCCGGATGCTTCCAACGAAAGTTTTGAGAGAGAAAATAAAAAAAAATAATTTATGTGAAATTTTAAAAACTTGCTTATATTGAATATATCTTGTTTCTGTTTTTAAATCTTCAAAAATTATAAAAAGGTTAATATCAATAAGGTTTAATTAATTTTGATTATTGGTTAAGCACATAATGCCCAAGCAACATTCAGTAATTGGGTTGTAGAACAACCATCACAAGTAACTTCATAAGAACTGCCATCTTCACAATTGACAGTTATAGTGGCTGCCCGTTTTACATCAGTAGCATTATCATCTTCTGAATGTATTGTTTTTTTAGGAGAGATGTCATTCCCCAAAGTTGAAATATCAGAGTTGGTATTAGCTCCATGCATTAAAGAAGCTGTAAAAAATATTGAACTAATAATAAGTAATTTTTTCATAATTGTAAGTTCAAAATGTTAAAAAATAAAATTAGATATTAACCTTTTGCGAATATCGGTAAATTATTCCGTTTAAAGTCATAAATCAATATTTTTTAAAGATTAAAACTGTTTTTATTATGGTGCTTACGATTTTGAAGAAAGAGAAAGATTAAGTGGTGCTGCGCAATGCCATATCTCGGCTCTCACCCAATACAAGCTCTTCCCATTAAAAAAAGGGGTTCTAGCCAGATCCGCGTTCGCAAGCTTTATCTTTTCAAGGTAAAATGTCCGGTGTAGCGTTTCCCATTTTTGCGTTCCACCAAAAACCAATAGTCATTGCTCGACATGGCCTTGCCGTGATAAGTGCCATCCCAACCTCGGCTGCGTGGGTTAATTTTTGTCAGTAATTTGCCAAAGCGGTCGAAGATATATATTTTCAATTCTGGTTCTCTATGAGAATTGAAAATTTGCCAGGTATCGTTTATTCCATCGTGGTTTGGAGTCAAGAACTTAGGATAATAAAGCAGATAAACCGCTTGAGTTGCAATGCCACAACCATTTTTGTCTTTCACATAAACGGTATAATCTTTAGAATACTCCAGGTTAAAAAATTGATTGCTTTCTTGGTATTGGACATCATCCAGAGAATAGAGATAATCGCCTTCCCCATTTACTTCTACTGTTATAGAATTATTTTGTGCCGTCCAATCTTCGATGTCTATGGTAATGATTTCCGCTTTTCCAGAAACAGAAACATGAACCGTTTTCGAGGTTTCACAAATGAAATCGTCATAGTTAGTTGTTGCCGTCACCTCGTAATCCCCAGTTTCGGAAACCGTTATGCTCTGGCTGGTTTCACCTGTGGACCACACATAAGAATCATAACCAGGATCTGCTGTTAATTCTATGGGCGTGTCATTACATATATAAGTCGAACTTGGCAAAGTCAACTCTGGATTTTCTCTGACAATAAGATGAAGGGTTGTTTCTGCAAAACACGCTGGATGTTGTGGGTTTTTGATGAAAACAATCAAGGTTTGGCTTTCGGAAACAAACGGATTGGGCAATGACGATAACGTATCGCCATCGGCATTAAGGTAAGAAAAACTAAATCCGGTTTGTCCATTTAAAATTTCGTTTTCCAAATTAGGCATGTCAAACTCTGCGCTGCCATCTCCTAAACCACAAGCTTGCAAAGTAATATCAGGAGACGCTATGGGAGATTCGAAGACTTCCAACTCAAAAGACGTTTGTTTCATACAATTAGTGTTTTCACTATTTTCAACCGTGACGTAAATCGTTTGTGGCGAAGTCGTGTTTTCATAATTTCCGGGAGAACCGATTTCATCTGATAAAGCGGCATTTGTATAGTAATGAAAGATAAAACTAGCTGGGGATTGCCCATCGAGCAGATTTTCTTCTTCCCCCGTCAGATCAAATTCTGCAAAAAAGTCATTTTGTGTAGAAATGGAAGGATTGCTGCAAGCCATCAATCTTGGCGGATTGGGATTGAGGATTGGAGTTTCAAAAATTTCAATAGAAAATGACGTACTGGCTTCACAATCTGTATTCAGGCTGTTTTTAACTCTCACAAATATAGTTTGACTGGTAAAAGCAGTATCATTTTGAAAATTTTCAGGAGTAGGGATTGGGTTGGCATTATCAAAATTTTCTTGCGAGCTGTAATATTCAACACTAAAAACGTTTGGGTCTTGGCCATTCAAAATAACAGGAGTTTGGGCGGTCAAATCGAAGTTGTAGAAGCCGTCATTATTGTCGTCGCAGGCTGATATGTCATCCGCAGGATTGGCTTCGGGCTGTTCATAAATTGTTACCGAATTTGAATAGCTTGTCGTATTGCCGTTGATGGTAATTTCAACCACAACATTATAAATCCCTGATGCGGAAAATACATTGGTTGGACTTTCTTCTGCTGAAGTATTATTGACGCCAGAAGCAGGGTCATCAAAATTCCAATTTATATTATCGATATTACTAACTTCATTAATCAATGAAAAAAAGGTGGCCTGGCCAAAACACGTGTTTATATAAGTAAATGTATTGGTTTCAAAAAAGGATTGCACAAAATTAGGAAGGCCAATACCGGAAAACCGTCCTTGCAAATCGACCGCATTCTCTTGAAAATCACAATCTATCCCGACATTGTTTGGAGAATAAATAACACTTAAATAAGTCCCCGAATTGATATAGATTTTTCCATTGGACGCTAGTTGCATCCCCAAGCTAACGAAAAGAGGAATTTCTTGTTTTGAACTGATGATATCCTGAGCCGTACCAGCTTCAAGATTATATTGTAATATAGCTAATGAAACCACACCAAAATAAAGTATTTTGCTGTTGGGCGAAAACTCAACGCCATAAGACACCTCATCATTATCCTCATTAGAAATATCCCACAAGATTATTGCATTAGAAACCATTCCCGTGTTGGCATCAAAATCGAATAACAGCTGTTGTCTTAGGTTTGCGAGTGCAATTTTTTTTTCCATTGGGCGAAAACTTCATATAACCTCCACCATAATTGTCATCTGAGCCAGTAAATATAGGGCCTACGTTGCTGGTTACAGGTGTGGTCGCAACTCCTTGAGCAGTTACTTTAAAGGCATAGAATTTATTCTGCTTCATGGCATGTGTCATTACCCAAAAGCTATTTGCATTCACATTTTTTACAGCGGTCAGTTTTTCAGAAATAGGTGTTTGTAACAAAACATTCTTAACGGAAGTAATTCCTCCCAAACCTCCGTCTAAATCCATATCGACTTCAGAATACTGTAAACCATCGGGACCGCCCACATTATCTGCTGTAAAAATATAATATATAGAATTACTTTCAGGTTTTGGTACAATCACGGCCGCCTGTGTTGTTGACGAATCACCATTTAACCCCGTGCCATTAAGCATTACCTCGTTATTTTTATTATACACTGTTGAACCGTCGGTATAAAACAACAATTCACCCGTATCTGGTGTGGAAATAGCCGCACAACCCTCTTGAGTGCTTAAAGCTCCATCTAATAAGACTTCTGGTTCACCTTCATTAAAATGGACTCAAGCTTCCTGCCCAAAAAACCAATAATCACCTTCGTGTTGCCCAAAAGCAATAGTCGTAAAGAAAAATGCTAAAAAAACAAGTAAAACTCTCATCATGAACTAAAGATATAAAGTTCTAGTCTTATTTATGTGGAAAATACCGATAATCTCTTTTCGATAAAATATTATAAGGCATAAGATGAAATTTATAAAAAAATAATGATAGCAATGCTTTTCAGTGTCTTCAATCAATAGCGTCTTAAACGTTTTTGAAGATAATTTGTAAGAATTTATTATAATTGGGTTTCGATAACTTTTTATAATGATTGGTGTGGTTTTTAGTAGTACGGTTTCTTCGGCCTATCGAAAATTAATCGTAAAACCCGCCTGAATGACTAGTCGGGCAGGTTTGAAGTGAAAATTCCGTAATCCCGAAGCTTCGGGATAGGCTGTCCGCTCGGATCGGTACGGACGGGTTTGAGCCAAACGGTTTTTTTCAAATTTATATTCAAGGTTAATGGCGAGTTCCTAAAATTTAGGGATTGAATGAGAAATTTAGATAAAGTATCGTAAGCCTAGCCTTTTTTGTTTCTTTTTTTGACAATGCAAAAAAGAATAAATTGTCTTCTAAAATTAATTAGGACATTTCTGGTCTTAAGTAATTAAAAAACCCTAAATCTTTCAGTTCTAAGTTGATTTTTCTTTAAATTTAAAAATAAAATGCTAACCCCAAACTTCGTGGTAAAAGCAAAAAAGGAAGGAGCTTTTTTTAGTTTGTGGAAAAAATTGGGATATGGCTTCAATACACCCCGAAGTTTCGGAGCTGTCGAAAATCACTCAGCCACCGACTATGTGTCCATTTCAATTTTAAGAGAATTATTCTTTTTTATACATTTTAATATTTAGCTCATCGTTTAAATAACTGGCTCTAAACATTCCTGGGGTATTAAATTCCATTGCAATATTGCCTAGATGATCTATGGCAATAATACCGCCTTCGCCGCCCAGTTGAGGTTGTTTTTCATAGATTACTTTCTTTACAGCTTCTTCTAAGCTGAGTCCTTTATATTCCATTAAGGCAGAAATATCATAGGCTACGACGCCACGAATGTAAAATTCTCCCCAGCCAGTTCCCGATACAGCGCAAGTGGCATTATTGGCGTAAGTTCCCGCGCCAATAATAGGCGAATCGCCAATGCGTCCCCACTTTTTATTGGTCATGCCTCCGGTAGAAGTCCCGGCGGCAAGATTTCCGTTTTTGTCTAAAGCTACGCAGCCTACGGTGCCAAATTTACTTCCGTTAAGGTCTGGGGTATAAAAATTGGATTGCTTGTTTTCTTGTTCTTTTTTGATGCGACGTACATTCTGAAGTTGCTTTGGAGTAATAAAATAAGAAGGATCTACCAAAGTGAGGTTTCTGGTTTTCGCAAAAACTTCGGCTCCTTTTCCAGATAAAAGTACGTGGGCTGAATTTTCCATTACTTCGTAGGCCAAATTAATAGGATTTTTTATGGTAGATACACCGCTAACACCACCAGCATTTAAAGTTTTTCCATCCATAATGGAAGCGTCCAATTCGGGTTGTTCTTCGTGAGTAAGAACAGCGCCTTTGCCTGCATTAAATAAAGGAGAATCTTCCATAATATTAATAGTACGCTGTACGGCTTCAACGGCAGAACCTCCGTTTTTTAAGATTTCGTTGCCTTTTGAAATGGCTTCAGAGAGTTTTTCGTGATATGCTTTTTCTAAGCTATCGCTAAGACTTTCTTTGGTAATATAACCTGCACCACCGTGAATCACGATTCCGAAAGGGGCATTTGGTTTTTGTTGAACGCTATCTGCGGTAGTTTGTTTTTGGCTAGATTTTGATTGAGATTTATTGGTTTGCTGGCAACTGATGCTTAAGCATAAGACAGCCCAGAGAAGTAGAATGTTTTTCATAGTGTTTAAATTAAGAAACAAAAGATACTCATTTTTTGCGACAGCGATAGCAGTGAAAATCCCGGATTGCGCCTAAGCGCAAACGGAATTGTAACGAATAGCGCGGTTTTGCCCTTTTTTTCTAAGGGCAAAAGTTGCCCAAAGAAATAGAATTATGCTAAAGGTTTAAAATGCTTTTAGTAAATTTATGAAATTCAAAAAAAACACAACTATGGCAATTCAAAAACCTTTTAATTTAAATAAATGGATCGAAGAAAATAGAGATTCTTTAAAACCTCCTGTGGGCAATAAGAATTTGTATAAAGATGCGGGCGATTATATTGTAATGATTGTAGCGGGACCCAATGCTAGGAAGGATTATCATTACAATGAAACCGAAGAATTGTTTTACCAGTTGGAGGGAAATATTGAGGTGCATATTCAGGAGGACGGAGAAAAGAAAACCATGAAATTAGGACCGGGAGATATGTATTTGCATCCTGAAAAAGTACCGCATTCTCCTGCGCGAGGTGAAAATTCTATAGGACTGGTGATTGAAAGAAAACGAACTGGAGAATCTGGCAAAGATGGTTTGCTGTGGTTTTGCGATAATTGCAACTATAAATTATACGAAGTGTATTTTCCGTTGCACGACATAGAAGTTGATTTTTTGAAACATTTTAAACACTTCTATGCAAGCAAAGACTTGCGTACCTGTGACAATTGCGGGACGGTGATGGAAGTAGATGAACGATTTGTGGGAGATGAATAACAACATTCAAATAGATATGTAGAGATAGGCTTAGAATTTTATTCTTTTTAGCCGTCATCAGCCTGCATTCACGAAATTAACAGGAACTTAAAATTATTTACAAGGTAATTAGGAGATAATTTTTTATTTTCGGCATTGGTTGAAAATCCGCTATAAATTAGAGGGTTAAATCAGCTTTTTTACCAATAATTTAAAATATATTAATTACATGAGTCAAATTGCAAAAGAATTTGGAATCGATAAAGCCTTAAAAGATTTAGGTTTAAAAGACATAAACAACGGTACTTCTACTGGAAAAGATTTTTTTAGTAACGGTGAAATCATTGAATCTTATTCTCCCGTAGACGGAGCTTTAATAGGGAAGGTGAAAGCAACCACTAAAGAAGATTATGAAAAGGTAATCACCACCGCAGAAAAAGGTTTTAAAGAATGGAGAACGATGCCAGCACCTTTACGTGGAGAAGTTGTTAGAAAATTTAATGATGAACTTCGTCGTTTAAAAGAACCATTAGGAAAATTGGTTTCTTACGAGATGGGGAAATCTTACCAAGAAGGATTGGGAGAAGTACAGGAAATGATAGACATCTGTGATTTTGCAGTAGGTCTTTCTCGTCAGTTGCACGGTTTAACGATGCACTCTGAGCGTCCTGGACATAGAATGTACGAACAATACCACCCATTGGGCGTAGTAGGTGTCATTTCTGCGTTTAATTTCCCAGTAGCGGTTTGGTCTTGGAACACGGCATTGGCTTGGGTATGTGGAGATGCTTGTATTTGGAAAGGATCTGAAAAGACTCCGCTTACCTCTGTAGCCTGTCAAAATATTGCAGCGCGTGTATTTTCAGAAAACGGAGTTCCAGAAGGAATTTCTTGTTTAATTACTGGAGATCATACGGTTGGAGAAATGATGACTAAGGATGAGCGTGTGCCTCTTATATCGGCTACGGGTTCTACTCGTATGGGAAAAACGGTAGCAAAAGAAGTAGCAGGACGTTTAGGAAAAACATTATTGGAGCTTGGTGGAAACAATGCCATCATTGTAACGCCAGATGCGAACATTAAAAATACCGTGATTGGAGCTGTGTTTGGAGCGGTTGGTACGTGCGGACAGCGCTGTACCTCTACGCGTCGTTTAATTGTACACGAAGATGTTTATGATAAAGTGAAAGATGCCGTAGTTAAAGCTTACGGCCAGTTGCGTATTGGAAATCCTTTGGATGAGAACAATCACGTAGGACCATTAATAGATAAAGATTCTGTAAAAAATTACCAAAAAGCTCTTGATAAAGTAGTGGAAGAAGGTGGTAAAATTTTGGTTGAAGGTGGCGTTTTAGAAGGCGAAGGCTATGAAAGCGGATGCTACGTAAAGCCTGCGATCGCAGAAGCAGAAAATCACTTTGAAATTGTGCAACACGAAACTTTTGCTCCTGTATTATACATAATGAAGTATAAAGGTGATGTTGCTGATGCGTTGAAATTGCAAAACGGAGTTCGTCAAGGACTTTCTTCTGCAATTATGACCAACAACTTGCGTGAAGCAGAGCGTTTTCTTTCTGTAGAAGGATCTGACTGCGGAATTGCTAACGTAAATATTGGTACTTCTGGTGCTGAGATTGGTGGTGCATTTGGTGGTGAAAAAGATACCGGAGGCGGAAGAGAATCTGGTAGTGATGCTTGGAAGATCTATATGAGAAGACAAACCAACACGATTAATTATACTACTGAACTTCCGTTGGCACAAGGAATAAAATTTGATTTGTAGAAAATAAAATGTCAGGTCGAGCGGAGTCGAGATTCAGTTTAGAGCATAACTTCTCGATACAACCTGCTTAGAAAACTTACGAGATCGAGATTTCTTGTTTTCTAAAGCATCCCACTCGAAGTGACTGTTTGATATAACATAGAAAACCCCCTCGCTTTTTTAAAGTGAGGGGGTTTTTACTATCTTCATTTTTTAAGAAAAAACTGTGGAAGATCAATTTCTAACTTGTAAACCTGCGCCAGCGCTAGCTCCATATATTGCCTATTACTATGTGCATCAGTCTTTATCGCAAGATTTCGATAAGACGTTTACCTATTATCCGCACTTTAAACATGCGCTTACCGCTTACCAACATAGTTCGCATTGCTTGTTAGATGATGTGAGGGCAGAAGTTTTGCCCAATAAGCATTCCTCTCCAATTATTTATTCTAAACTTCAGAAAGAAATAGGCACAGTGCATTTGCATGGAGTTTTTCTAAAAGTAGGCATTGTTTTTCAGCCCTTGGGAATACATCACTTTATTCATAGAGATTATCACGAGCTGTTTCCTAAACCTGTGAATTATGTTAATTGCTTTGGGAGAGATTTTGATGAGGTGCTTCAGCGTGTTTTCTTTACGGAAGAAATTGAAGATAAATCAGCTTTATTAGATTCGTACTTTCTTCAGCATAAAAAAGACTTTTCAGAAGAACGATTAAAGAAGGCTGTTCAGCTTATTATGGAAAGCGAAGGAAAAATTAGCGTTCAATACCTTGCTGATGAATTAACCATGAATCGCAAAACACTTTTACGCTTGTTTCAGAAACATCTGGATTGCTCTGTAGAAGCCTACAAGAAATTGGTAAAATTTCGATTAGCACTCATAAAAATTCAGAAGGAAAAAGATGTCAACCTCACTCAAATTTCTTCGGAAAATTATTTTGATCAATCCGATTTTATCAAGCAATTTAAAAAGCTTACCCAACTTGCGCCGAAAAAATTCTTGGCAGCGGTGACCAAAATGGGGTCAGAAGATACGATTTGGAACTTTAAAGACTAAATTGATACCATGTCCCAATTCTACAATTTTAGGATTTTCATTGTGTGTAGCTTTGATACTAAATTGTAGAGTACGCTCCTCCCAACCCTAGCCCTTCCCAGAAAAAAGGGATTTGTTATGAGACATATAAACTTAAAAACAACTGTTATGAAAAACTATATACTTATTTTATTATTGATTGTTGTCGCAACGGGTTATTCGCAAGATTACGAGAAAAACTTTCAGGTAGCCGATAGTTTGGTGTATGCCAAAACCGATACGATTGCCAACGCCCGAAAAGGCTATGAGTTGTATCGAGAATTGTATGTGGAGGTTCCAGAAAAAGTGAGCTTTTGGCATGTATTCGATATGGCTTACGCCGCCAATAAATTTAATGATCCAGAAACAGGATTTTATTGGTTAAATAAACTCGTAGACGAAAAATATAAGGAGGAAGATTTAAGTGTCATTTTTAAGTATGCTAAAGATGATTTTTACCAGCTGCAAGAAGCTCCAAAATGGGGAATTTTTCAAGAAAAAGCGGAGCGTAAAATAAAAGCTTATCAAACCAAGCTAAAATCACAGCAAGAAAAGTGGATGCAAAAAGGCTTGGGAAGCGCTAATTATGCTTCGCTTAGTGATGGAAAAGATTTGTATCATGCGATTCGGGATTTTGAAGACTATCCAAATCTCCCTTCAGCAGTTTTTGGGTTTATACAACTGAACGACACTTTAGACAATAATTTTTTTGTGCGTCTTCCCAAATCTTATAACCCAAAGCAGCCCAGCAAATTGTTATTCTTTTTAAACGGAGCGGTGCGCCACCAGCAAATCCCTGCATATCCTAACACTTCATTAGAAGAAGGCTGGCAGCGTTTTTATAAGCAATACGCCGAAGAGAACAACGTGATTATGGTATATCCAAATTCGAACAAAAAATTTAATTGGATGTTGGGAGACCAAGGTTTTGGAATGGTTACCGATATTTTAAAAACCATAAAGCAGTTTATTAATATTGACGACGATGCAGTTTTTGTAACCGGTCATTCTAACGGTGCAACGGGTTCTTTTAATCTGTTAGTCAAAAATCCCAGTGCTTTTGCTGGTTTCTACGGAATGAATACAGAGCCTAAAGTTTATACAGGCGGAACTTTTCTTAAGAATATGAATGAGCGTTGGTTTTATAACATTTCTACCGACGAGGATTACTATTTTCCGCCCAAAGCCAATGACACTTTAGTGAAATTAGCTAAAAAGTTAGGTTTAAATTATGATGACCATCGCTACAATGGTTTTCCGCATTGGTTTCCTCAGTTTCCAGAATCTGAGGAATCTATTAAGAATAGCTTTAAAGATTTAAAATCACAAAAAAGAAATTCCTTTTCAAATCATTTATACTGGGAAACCGATGATGTAAAAAACGGTAAAATAGATTGGTTAGCGATAAAAAAGCTCGACACCTTGCAACCGAAAAAGCAGTGGCATCAAGAAGTAAATTTCACCATCCACGAGAAGAAATATTATGACGAGCAGGATTCGCTTCGTACTAAAAAAGTGAAGGAGAGAGCTTTTGATTTTCCACGGAAATCTGGCGCGGTAAAAGCCAATTATAAGGACAATGTATTCCGCCTTAAAACTTCTCGAGTAAGTGAGCTCAGCATTTTTATTTCTCCTGAAATGGTGAATATGAATCAGCCTATTTCTATTTACGTGAATGGAGAACTCCGCTACCAAAAAAAACCGACTTACAACCGCGATTTTATCTTAAAGAATTTTAAGAAAACCTACGATCGCAAAGCGATTTGGGTGCAGGAAGTGAGGTTGGAGTTATAGTTATACTTGCGCTTGATTTAAAAGAATCGAAATTTTCAATTAAAAACCCAACTTATTAAGGTTGGGTTTTAAAATACTTATTTTTATAATACTATTGTTTAGTGAGGATGATATCATCGGGTAATCCAATACCGTCTTCTGGTAATGGCGGATTTCCATTTATGCTTATAAACTCCTTTTCCCTTAGTGTCCAATGCGCTTGAGTTGTTGAATAGTTACCGTTAGGAAGGATTAAAATGTCTATTAATTCAAAACTACCACTGAGGCTTTTGTGTTTTATTGCATCGCCTACCTGCATTCTAAGACTTTTTAAATCATCATTAATACCTGTAATAATTTTTGCAAAATTAGCGAATGTTGATGTATCATCTACATTAAAACTAGTCGTGAAATTTAGAGTGTTAGCTATTTCAACACCGTTATTTACATAACGATAACCTCCCAAAATCTTATCTTGGCTAAACTTACGAGTACCATCACCATCGTACATTAATTTTTTTACAAAGACAACAGTAAATTCGTCATTGCCATCTGTCCATTTCCAAGTACCTAGAAAAGCATTTAATTTCCCATCGGTATCTTTTACATAGGCGCCGTCTGGTATGGTAAGCCAATTTACGTTGGTAAGAGAAACGGTTTGTGCTTTACAGGCAAATACCATAAGTGTTAAGCTGAATATATATATTATTCTTTTCATAATTTTAAAATACAAAAACCCAAGAATAAGTCTTGGGTTTTTAGGTGCCTTTTTTACTAAGATTAATTATTGTTTGATTAGAAAATAAAATCCTCCAGGAATAATGGCCTCTGGTGGGGGTGGATCACCACGTTCTATAGTTATAATTCCACCACGTTTAAATATTTGAATGGCTTGTTGCCCGTTTACTGAAGCTGTTCTTACATCTAGATTGCTAAAACAGCCATTCGTTTCACTCATATTTAACTCTATTCTAAAAACATCTGAAGTATAATCGTTAAAAGGAGTGTGTTGGTAAGTATTTATATAATTACCATCAATACTGTGGTGATAAACGTATGGTAGAAATGGATCGGTAAGCTTAGCTAAAGTATTGGTAAGCTCTATACCATTTTCTTTATATTGAAATTCGCCTATCAATAAATCTTCATAATAGTCCCCCGTATCGACCATCGTCTTTTTTTCAAAAACTATTTTTAAGTATTGGGTGCCATTATCAAACACCCAAGTTCCCACAAATGGGTCAAGAAGGTTATTGGTGTCTTTATAATAGGCATTGGTTATTTCAGAACCATCATCATCTTCAATATTTATAATAGGGTTTTGTGCTTTACAGGCAAATACAATAAGTGTTAAGCTGAATATATATATTATTCTTTTCATAGTTTTAAAATACAAAAACCCAAATCTAATGAGTTGGGTTTTTGTATTTTAATTATTAAAGTAAAATTTAACTTGGATTCATTATTGTTTATTGAGAGTCATAAATTCTGGAAATATTTGCTCTGCTGGACCTGTTTGGCAAGACTGCGTCATTTCTCCCTCTACAGACAAACCAAAGTTTAACTGTGTTCCGTTATTTACAACTGCCATAGTAATATAACCATTTTGACCACATTTATAATTTTCCCCAATATAATATAAGTGATATGTTTCTCCATTCTCATCTAGATAGTCTCCCTCAATTACTAACAAATCATCATCGGGTAAATTTGTTGTATTAACCAGAATATTTCCGTTATTATCTGTTATTTTATATTTAATTATAAGTTCATCTACAGTAATGCCTAAAAAGCTTTTATTAATTTTAGATATAACGAACTCATAGCTTTTGTTATTATAGTTTCCAGTCCAGACGCCAATATATTTATCAAATAAGTTATTAATATCTTTATAGTACGTATTATCTGGAACCTCTATTTCATTAATCCGATTTATAATTTGCTGTTCAACAGGAATGATGTTTTGTGGTGATGGTAATGTTTGTGCTTTGCAACTCAAAGCTGCGATAGCAAACAAACAAATTAAAAGTATGTTTTTCATAGTGTATTATTTTAAGTTTATTTTTTAGCAAGTTTCGCTTTCAACATTTTCGTTATTATTTAGAAACTTTTCTTTAATTGTACCGTTGTTTTTTATTTTGAATAGTCCTAAAATACAAAACCCGCTCGATAAAAGCGGGTCTTGTGTATTCTTAATAAAAGATTTATTGCTTGGTTAAAATAAGTTCTTGTGTGGGTAAAAACATAGGAATATCTTCTTGTGTATTATAGTTACAAGGAGTTAACCCTCCATAATCGCCCATTTCAAAACTTTTATAAGTAATCTGGTTTAAATTATTGGGATCTTTAATGATACTAAAGTCTGCTTGATTATAGCAGTTGTTCGGTGTGTCAAAGAAACCCATCATAAACTCATTACCTAATATGATAAAGTTTAATATCCCGTAATCTTCATAATTACTTGCATTTAGATTATCATAAAGTACTTGGTTTGTACCTAGGTCAATCACTTTAAATTTTCCCGATAGTTTATCCTCATATTCATAAGAACCATCTGCTCCTGTCTCTAAATGTTGATAAAATACTGTAAATTGAAATATGTATTTCTTATTGTTTAAGGTTCCTTCCCAAGTACCTTCTAATAAAGAAAGTTCGTTGTTGAGGTCTTTTAAATAAGCTCCATCAGAATAATAGACCGTATTTAATGGTACTATATTAGTTACTTGGCAACTTACATTTACTGTAAATAAAAATAGGATTAATTTTATTATATTTTTCATATTATAATTTATTTAGGTTTATGGACAAGGAGTTTCATCTAGTGGGTTAAATAAATTTCCGCCGAGAGTTATTCTACTCCACTTAATATTATAATTATTGATATCTGGATCACTTTCATTTTCTATAGTAGCTTTAAAAAGTGCAACTTTATCACCTAACCCTACTTTTTTTAGTTGTTTAAGTAGCATATATTGTAAGGCATCACTTCTGGATTCTGGAGTAGAATATTCCGTTTTAATACCTATTGAAAGGTCATAATAATTTTTTTTAAATTCTCTCCAATTTTGCGTGATGGCTATTTCCTCACTTTGACTTATACTTTCTAAAAGTGTTACAGCAAAAATACCTTGGTCGGTAACGGTAATAACAAATGCATTTTCTGGATTAGTTGAGTTTGCATCATGACACTTAGTAACCAACTGAGCTACATCTTCGGGAGAAGGTATTTTTGAACTACCATCAAAATTTATTCCAGTTGCACTAACCATAGGTTTTTTATTATGCACGTGCGTGGCATTTAAAGACCCTTCTGGTATTTGTAGATGTTGATTACCTACTGGTACACCATCAAAAAATCTTTTTTTGCCGTTAACCAAGTTTTGATAGAACCCAGATTCTTGATTGGCATTAATATTTTCTGGAGTGTTTAAATTTTTAAATCTTTGTTTATAAGAAGCGGTATTGGTTTGTCTGGTAATATTTTCACAAGGTGTGCCTACAATTACCTCTTCAAAACAATTCCCTTCACAACCTGTGTTAGGAGAAGTAGTAACGCCGCCGCCGTTTCCATGAATATCTGGGTCGCTGCCATCATAGTCATTTGTGGGTGGTGTGCCACTTCCTCCGCCAGTACTGCCGCCGCCGCTGCTAGAAGATTCACCATTGTTTGAAGAAGATTCGTTGGATGATCCTACACTATCATCACACATAGAGGTATCTAGCCATAAGTCTCCTCTATTCTCTTCTACACAAACATTTGTTGCCGGGTGATCATCTTGCCAAGGACACATCCATATCCCTATACAATCACCCAAAGCTGATACTTTAGATAGATCATTGTTAAAGTTTATTGGGGTTATTTCAACTGCATTAGCATCTAAATAGAATGATTTGTGTTCTGGGTAGGTTATATTTGGCGAGTTTAAAAAATACTTTACAATTACTGCAGTAACCGTATTTGAACTATCAATTTCTACGACTAAGTTTTCAAAATAATCATTATGAAGTGAATCTCTTGTTATAAAGAAAGTGTACGAGGTATAAAGCTCTGATGAGAATTCTTTAACTAAACTCGAATCTATGGTAAAACCGTATTGATCTTCCATTATTGTTCTACCTTCAAAATTAGAATTCCCTACTTTCTTATCTATAAATTTCTGGTAGGCTTTTTTAAATTTAGTTTCTTTAGTTAATTCAGCAAAAGTTTTATTTTTAAATTCAAACTTTAAATTTTTTTCAGAATGGCTTTCTATACCAGATTCCTCTATAAACTCATCTTTTTGACAGCTATAAAAAGTAAAAGATAGCATGAGAAGAAGGCTAAAATACAAGCCCCATTTAAAGCATTTTGGCTTTAATTTTGATGGGGGGGTTGTGTGATTTGTTTTTGTTTCATAAATACATTGGTTTTAATGTGAATAATTTCTTAAATCTAAATCAAATTATTCATAAAAACTAACAATTATTTACTTTAATCTAATTAAATGTGTTTTAAGAGGTTAATTGATAGGTATAAGGATAAAAAAATCCGCATAAAGCGGATTTTATATATTGTATGATTTAGTATCGTTTTTAGAATCTATACCCCACACTAAAACCTGCGTGAAATTCAATCGCAGAAAAGCGGTCTTTTACCTCGTCACTAAAGTTACGCGCAATAGAAACATAAGGTCCTAAGACGAATTTGTCGCCAAAATTCCATTTATAACCAACACCTAAACCAACCATAAAGGCATTCATATCTACAGAAGTGTTTACTGTAGTACCTTCAACATTAAAATCTTGTTCAAAATCGCCAAAACGGTATTTTATAAATGGATTGGCATAAATACCAGAACCTGCATTCTCTTTTCCAAAATAATAGTTGTAACCTATTTTAATACTATTGGTGTTAAACTTTCTAGAGCCTTTTTCGCTGTGGTAATTAATACGGTCGTTAATTAGAAACTCAGCATCTACAGATTGGTTAAAGCCTATAAAGCGTTCGTAACCCACTTCTACCGATGCGATCGCAATGGTATTGGCGATGTTTAACTTTACCTCGTTTTGAGGAAAGCTTTCTTCTTGTGCTTTAACACTTATTCCGATAAGGAAAAGAAAAGCTAGCGCGTATAATTTTTTCATAAGATTTAATTTTGTGCAAATATAGGTTAATTTCTTCCTTTTTCGTGAGGATATAATTTCCAAACAGGATCGCTTTGAAAAACCTCTTTGCTGTGTACTTCTATCATAGATAATTTTCCCTTAAACGCAGCGCCCGTATCTACATTCCATACATTGGCAGCTTGTACGGGGTTTTCTTGATTAATTCGGGTAACCGGCGTGTGTCCTATAAAAATCTCTTCAAATAAAGACAAACGTTTGGGGTAACGAAAATCATCTTTGGGGATGCTTTTATCTAAGCACAAAGCGGTTTCCCATAAAGTCCTGTCCCAATACAGCATATACGGTTCATATTCATGTTCTGGGCCGTGGAGGTTGGAGAAACCCGCGTGAAGAAACAATCTGTTTTTATCATCAATATAGTAGTTCACCATTTCATTAAAAAAGTTAAGGTGCTGCTCGATCGTTTCTTCTGGTAAATTCCGATACACATCTATACTCGATTGCCCGCCGTGCTCTAACCATTTTTCGTTGGTTTTGTGAGTTTTGAGCCATTGGTGCAATAAGTCGTCATGATTACCGCGTATAAAAATACAGCTATTCTGCTTGGCTAATTCTATAAGGTAAGAGATTACGTTGGCAGAATCACTCCACCCATCTACATAATCTCCCAAAAAAATAAGTTGATCTTTAGAGGTTATATTTGCTTTCTCTAGCAATTGTTTCAAGGCTTTTAAGCCGCCGTGTATATCGCCAATGGCAAAAATTCTATTCATTTAATTGTATTTTACTTTTCTTAAAATCCTAATATTTTCTTTATAACGCAAATAAGCTTCTGGATAGTTATCTTTTAATAAATCTTTGGCTCTTTCCAATTCTTCAATCGCTTCGGGGAAACCATTAAAATAGCATAATAAATAATTGGCAGGAAGTTTTAGAAGGTCTTCTTTTTCTATTTCGCTTAAGCGGATTTCTTTCTGCATCTTTTTAATGAGGCTGCTATTGCTGTTCATAATATGATACAAAGTAGATTTTGAAAATTGAGGCGGCTCAAACACCATTTTATTTTCAATCTCATAACTGATGTTGTTGTGAAATTTAATCGTCACTTCCTCTAGGGGATAATACCTGTACGATTTGTAAAGACCCAAATGTACATATTCTAAAATTTTAAACTCATCCTCGTCAATCTCAATACTCACTTCATCCAAATCTGAATAAAATAATTTTACCTGCTCGTTAATCAGCTGAATATTGACTCTAGAGTAAAAAGTACCCCGGTGATTCACTTTCTTTTTCCCAGCCCAGCAAACCACAAAATATTCTTTAAAAACATGGTACGTGGGATTGTAATCTTTACTGCGTTGCATAAAATCAAAAACGCCATCTAAGGTATATTTAATGGTGTTTTGGGAGTGACTTTCTATTGCCGCTACTTTCTCTACATTGGTATCGTCGACTTTTACCTCAAAACTTTGTGGCATACTAATGCTGCCTTTGCGGTAAAAAACCATGCCGCCATAGTACTTCCAAATGTTCTTTTTTAGAGAACATGTTTTTTCTTTGTTGGGACTTATACTAATTAAACCCACCACTTTCCCATCGGGTAAATGCGGAAATAAAATATTGGCATAATTTACTCTTGGCAGTTTTGTTAAATATGCATTCACCAAATTTTGTATTTTGCTATCATCATAAAAATCGACTCCAATGATGAGGTTTTTTTGATCTTCCACCCCAATAACAATATAACTGTTGTTGTATGGATTGCTGTTAGATAAGGCGCAAATATGCTTTAATAATTTAGCTTTCCCTTCTTTGTCTCCCAAATTCACCTGTAGCTTCTTGTCATAAAAACTATTTTCATCGCTGTGGGCGAGTAAGTTTTTAATTAATAAGCGTTTGTTAATCATGGGAGTAAATTTTAATTTTTGTCGACAATAGTCGAAGAAGCTTGCGCGGTACACATCACGGTAAGATCTGCAATATTAACGTGGTAAGGACGCGTAACGACAAAGCAAATAATTTCGGCAATGTCTTTTGCTTGTAAGGCTTTATAACCCTGGTACACTTTATTGGCTCTATCTTCGTCCCCTTTAAAACGTACTTTGCTAAACTCGGTTTCTACCAAGCCAGGATTAATGGCGCCAACTTTTACGCCAGTGCCGTTAAGATCTAAGCGCATTCCTTGGTTAATTGCATCTACCGCGTGTTTGCTGGCGCAATACACATTTCCCTTGGGGTAAACTTCTTTTCCGGCGGTAGAACCAATATTTATAATGTGGCCTTCTTCTCTTTTTAGCATAGCTGGAATAATTTCTTTACTCACATATAAAAGTCCTTTCACATTAATATCAATCATCGCATCCCAATCGTCTAGATTTCCGTCTTGAAAAGTATCCAATCCGTGAGCATTTCCTGCATTATTAATCAATACGTCTATTTCTTTGAACGCTTCTGGCAAAGACTGAATTGCTTTTTTTACCTCTTCTTTGTCTCTCACATCAAATAAAAGTTGATGGGTGGGTGTATGTTTTAAAAATTCCTGTAGTTCGGTTAGTTTTGTTTCTCTTCTTCCGCAGAGTACCAATTGAAAACCTTCTTTAGCCAAAGCGATGGCCGTTGCTTTTCCAATTCCGCTAGAAGCGCCTGTAATAAAAGCTGTTTTTTTCATTGTATTCTTTTTAAGGGGGGTTATACAAATCTTTACGGAAGATAGAAATTTTAGTATAACTAGGAAAAAGATTAACCTAATTAACGAGTTTCAATAGATTTTAGAAATAGAATAAATCATCGTGGAAGCATTAAAACACTATCTAACTTAAGCGCTTTTGACTCAAAAGATAGTTTTGTTGCGAGTTAGAGAGCGATGTTTAAGAATGATTTGTCTTCTAAAACGCCTGTGCTGAGCGTAGCCAAAATAAGGGGTTAGCCCGCCTGAACGAATACATTCGGGCAGGGGGTGTGTAGGGTGTTCTGATTTTTTCAATTTTGACTTCGACTTCATTTTCAATCTTTGGCTTCAACTTCTGCTTCTACTTCAATTTCAACTTCAATTTCAACTTCATTTTCAAACCACCTCTTTTTTTTGCAACATTGATCAAATCTTAGCGTCTTTTGGGAGAGCAATTTGGTTGAAAACTATTTCATAGGTTTTAACCAATTGTTAACAAGGAATCAATAATAATTTTTTCACTTTGCAACGTTATAAAGTTCACAAAAAAATAAAATAAAACGAGGAATGGATCAGCAGCAAAACTCATCAGTAGACATTTCAGAATTGAATGAAAAAATTCAAAGAGAAAGTGCTTTTGTAGATGTATTAACCAACGAGATGAATAAGGTTATTGTGGGGCAAAAACACATGATTGAGCGCTTATTGATTGGTTTATTAGGTCAAGGTCATATTTTATTAGAAGGAGTACCAGGATTGGCAAAAACCTTAGCCATTAATACGCTTTCTAAGGCGGTAAAGGGAAGCTTTAGCAGAATTCAGTTTACGCCAGATTTACTTCCCGCAGATGTGGTGGGAACCATGATTTATAACATAAAGCTCTCTGATTTCAGCATAAAAAAAGGACCTATTTTCGCCAATTTTGTATTGGCGGATGAGATTAACCGTGCGCCAGCAAAAGTGCAATCAGCTTTACTGGAGGCGATGCAAGAAAAGCAAGTCACCATTGGCGATACTACCTTTGTATTAGATAAGCCATTTTTAGTAATGGCAACCCAAAACCCAGTGGAACAAGAGGGAACTTATCCTTTACCAGAAGCTCAAGTGGATCGTTTTATGCTAAAAACGGTAATTGATTATCCTACGCTTGAAGACGAACAGTTAGTGGTACGTGCTAACTTAAAAGGAAGTTTTGAGCAGGTAAATCCTGTAGTTTCTCTAGATCAAATCCGCAGTGCGCAACAAGCCGCAAGAGATGTATATATGGATGAGAAAATAGAAAAATATATTCTAGATATTGTTTTTGCTACGCGTTACCCAGAACGCTATAATTTAGAGTCTTTAAAACCGCTTATTTCTTTTGGAGCTTCTCCTCGTGGAAGTATTAACCTTGCAACAGCAGCAAAATGCTACGCTTTTATAAAACGTAGAGGTTATGTAATTCCAGAAGATGTAAGAGCTGTAGTGATGGATGTACTTCGCCATAGAGTTGGAATTACCTACGAGGCGGAAGCAGAAAATATTACTTCGGAAGATATTGTTGGGAAAATTATCAACGAAATTGAAGTGCCATAAAAAAGCGATCGAATTGAATATGATGTAATGCATCATTAAATAAGAAAGCATACTATGGATACCAAAGAATTACTAAAAAAAGTACGAAAGATAGAAATTAAAACACGCCGGTTAAGTAACCACGTGTTTGGAGGGGAATACCATTCTACCTTTAAAGGTCGCGGAATGACCTTTAGCGAGGTGCGTCAATATCAATTTGGTGACGATGTACGAGCTATAGATTGGAATGTCACCGCGCGGTATAACGAACCTTTTGTCAAGATTTTTGAAGAGGAACGCGAACTTACCATGATGTTGATGGTAGACATTTCGGGTTCTGAGTTTTTTGGTACCCAAAGCAGTTTTAAGAAAGATATCATCACAGAGATCTCTGCAACCTTGGCTTTCTCGGCAACCCAAAACAATGATAAAATAGGTTTACTCCTTTTTTCAGACCAGATAGAACTCTATATCCCTCCCAAAAAAGGAAGGATGCACGTATTAAGAATTATTAGAGAGTTGTTAGAATTTCAGCCTAAAAGCAAAAAAACCGATGTTACTGCAGCCTTAAAATATATTCGGAATATGATGAAGAAAAAAGCCATCATTTTTATTCTTTCAGATTTTATGGATGATGACTATCAACGTACGCTCAAAATTTTAGCCAACAAACACGATGTTACAGGAATACGCGTTTATGATGAGCGCGAAGAAGAAATGCCAAATCTTGGCATGGTACAAATGCAAGATGCAGAAACGGGAGAATTTCTTTTAGTGAATACAGGATCATCATCGGTAAGAAAAAATTATGCGAAGCATTACCAAGAGCGCGTAGATTATTTTAAAACAAGTTTCAATTTAAGCGGTGCAGGAACCTTGAGTACGCGAGTAGATGAAGGTTATGTGAAAAAATTACTCGGTTATTTTAAACGAAGAGGATAAGAACATGAAAATGATACTTGGTCATATAACTTTTCAGAAGTCAGAAAAAAAATGGATGTTCCTTTTTTTTATCTGCTTATGGGTGATGGCTCCAAAAGCTTTGGCACAAAATATTTCTTCGAGTATTGATAGTACTTCCATCCCCATTGGCGCTCAAATTACGTACAAAATTCAGGTAGAAGCCGATACGACCAATTTGGTTGTTTTCCCCGAAGGTCAAACTTTTATGCCGCTAGAGAATGTAGAAGCTTCAGCGGTAGATACCACTATCAATAAACACAGATTCAAGCTTATAAGAGAATATGCCTTAACGCAATTTGATTCGGGTACGTATACTATTCCGCGGCAGCGTATTCTAATCAACGATGCCACTTTTTACACCGATTCTTTATTGGTTGAGGTGCGAAACGTAGCGGTAGACACAACAACGCAAAAATTATATCCTGTAAAACCCTCTATTAAAGTAGATAAACCTTTTTCTATACCCGTTTGGGTGTGGTGGTTGCTGGCAACACTTATAATTATTGGCGCTTTGGTATTCTTTTTATGGAAACGAAATAAGAAAAAAACAGCGGCACAACAAAAAGTCCCTCCTTTTGAAAAGGCGATGCTCAGTTTAAAAACTTTAGATGAAAGTCACCAATTAGAAAACGGACAAATAAAGTCGTATTATTCTTCGTTAACGGAAGCCATACGTCGCTATATTGATGAAAAAATAGACGATAGAGCTTTAGAAAGTACCACCAACGAGCTTATTGCACGCTTAAATTCTTTAACGGAAAAAGAAAAATTGCGCATTGGTAAGGAAGACATACGTAAGTTGGAAGAAGTATTAACTCGCGCCGATCTTATTAAGTTTGCCGGAGCTTCCATGGATAGAATCACCGCAAAATCTGACCGACAAACCGTTGAGGAAAATATTTTTGCTTTTAAAGAAGCCATTCCAGAGCCTACAGAAGAAGAGTTGCTACAAGACCAAGCTTATCGCGAAGCCGTAGCCAAGAGAAGAAAGCGAAAAACCATTATCATAAGTATTGTTGCTGGAATTGGAATCTTGGTGGTAAGCGCCATTGGGTTTATTGGTCTTAAAGGCTGGGATTATGTGCAAGACACTATATTGGGCAGTCCCTCAAAAGAATTATTGCGGGGAGAATGGATCCAAAGTGAATATGGGAATCCGCCAGTATCGCTTATTACGCCAAAAGTATTGGTGAGAAATATGCAACAAGATACCTTGCCACAAGCGCAAAATGGAGCTATGATAGAGAGTTTCTCTTACGGTAGTATTTTAGGAGAATACCATATTAATCTAAGCTTGGTGAACTTTCCAGAAAAGAAAGAATTTGATTTAGACAAGTCTATAGATGCCGTTTACACGGATTTTGAAAATAAAGGAGCCATTAATATTTTAATGAAGAATGAAGAGTTTACGACGGTAAACGGGGCAGAAGGCATCAAAATTTTTGGAAGTTTTAAAATTAAGAATCCATTATTAGAAAATCGCAGTATTCAAAAATCATATACCATTCTTAATTTTGGCTACAATGGTGCTTTTGAGCAGTTGATGTTGGTGTATAAAAAAGATAACGCTGCCGCGGAAGAAATAACCAATAGAATTATAAACTCGATAGAACTAAAGATAACAGAAGAATAATGTTCAACTATAATCAGATCACATTTGAGCATCCACAATGGTTTTGGCTTTTCTTGCTACTTCCTATACTTATTCTATGGTATTTTTGGAAACGCAACAAGCAAACGCCAGAAGTTAAAATATCGAGTCTTAAGGGTTTTAAGGTAAATCAAGGAATTTTACCAAAACTAAGACCTTTATTGTTTGTACTTCGCTTGTTGGCATTGGCTTTATTAATCACGGCAATGGCTAGACCAAGAACCGTAGACGTTTCTACTAAAACCAATTCTACGCAAGGGATAGATATTATGATTGCGATAGATGTTTCGGCGAGTATGTTGGCGCAAGATTTAAAACCAAATCGTATCGAAGCACTTAAAAAAGTGGCTTCAGAGTTTGTGAAAGAGCGTCCCAATGATCGTATTGGAGTGGTTGAATATGCAGGAGAAAGTTACACCAAAACGCCTATTACAAGCGATAAACGAATTGTGTTAGAAGCTCTACAAAGTATAGAATTTAGTAATTTGTTAGAAGGAGGAACGGCTATCGGAATGGGATTGGCAACTTCAGTAAACCGTTTAAAAGATAGCAAAGCAAAAAGTAAAGTGATTATTTTATTGACAGATGGAGTTAATAATTCGGGATTTATAGATCCAAAAATTGCTACGGAATTGGCGATGGAATACGACATTAAAACCTACACCATTGGAATAGGAACTAACGGAATGGCGTTGGGACCTGTGTCTATGGATAGAAACGGAAGAATACGATACGGAAGCGTAAAAGTGGAAATAGATGAAGAGCTTATGAAGGAAATTGCTCAGAAAACGGGCGGGAAATACTTTAGAGCTACAGATAATGATAAACTAGAAGCGATTTACGACGAAATTAATAAACTTGAAACCACCGAGGTGGAGGAGTTTAAGTATTACAATTATGATGAAAAATACAGGCCTTTACTTTTATTAGCAGGGGTTTTATTATTAATAGAGTTTGTTTTAAAGAGAACTATTTTTAGAAGTTTTGTGTAAATGTTAGTATTAGAAGAGAAAATATATTTTTGGTTGCTAGCGGTAATTCCGGTGGTGTTGCTCTTGTATGCCGCACAAGTAATCTGGAAACGGAAAACGCAGAAGAAGTTTGCAGAGCGTTCTTTTTTAGATCAGTTAAGTCCTAACAGATCGGTGTTTAAGCCTTTGTTAAAAGTAATTTTATTGTCTCTTGCGTTCGCGTGTTTTGTGATCGCATTGGTTAATCCCAAAATAGGAACTAAGACGGAAACGCTTAAACGCGAAGGCGTAGACGTTGTTTTTGCGATGGATGTGTCTAAAAGTATGCTCGCCGAAGATATTGCGCCTAACCGGTTGGATAAATCCAAACAATTGGTCACCCAAATCGTTAATAATTTGGCTAGTGACCGTATTGGAATTATCGCCTATGCTGGGTCAGCGTTTCCGCAGTTGCCTATTACTACAGATTATGGTTCTGCAAAGTTATTTTTGCAATCTATGAATACAGATATGGTTTCTAGTCAAGGTACTGCCATTGGAGAAGCCATTAAATTGGCAGAAACCTATTATGACGATGAGTCTCAAACGAGTAGAGTGTTATTTATTTTGAGTGACGGGGAAGATCATGGCGGCGAAATAGAAGAAGTGGTGGAGAATGCTAAAGAAAAAGGGATTAGAATTTTCACTATTGGTTTAGGAACCGAAAAAGGAGGCACAATTCCTATAAAAAGAAATGGGGTAACTCAAAGTTATAAGAAAGACAGCAACGGAGAGACGGTGATCACCAGAATGGATTCTTCTACCTTAGAGCTAATTGCCGAAAATGCAGACGGAATTTATATGAACGGCGCCAATACTCAAGAAGTCTTGGACAAAGTAACCGAAGCTCTAAATTCTTTAGAAAAAACCGAATTTGAAACCAAGCAATTTGCTGCTTATAAAGATCAATTTCAGTGGTTTATTGCTTTTGGCATACTTTTTATAGTATTAGATGTGTTCTTATTAGAGCGAAAAACAGCTTGGGTGATGCAACTTAATTTGTTTAATGAAAAGAAAGAGAACCATGCAGATTAAGCACTATTATATTAATGTTAGAGGTATACAGCAAGGATTTGTTTTTATTCTTTTGCTTTTCAGCGGAATTGTTTCTGCTCAAGAAGAGAATAAAAAAGCTCAAAAGCAGGCTAGAAGTTATTCCGCGCAAGCGCAAAAATCTTTAGCCGAAAATGATTTTGCACAAGCCGAAGCTAACTATAGGAAAGCCATTTCTAAGGATCCCGAAAATGCGGAAGCTAAATATAACCTAGGAAATTTATATTATGCAAAAGATAAAGAAAAGGAGTCGGCACCACGATTAAAACAAGCCGGAGAAACCTCGCAAAGTAAAGCTTTAAAACACAAAGCTTTTCACAACCAAGGGAATGCGTATATGAAGCAGAAAGAATACGAACCTGCCGTAGAAGCTTTTAAAAATGCACTGCGTAACAATCCTCAAGACGATCAAACGCGTTATAATTTAGCTTTGGCTAAAAAGATGCTAGAGAAACAGCAGCAGGAGCAAGAACAAGATCAGGATAAAGACAAAGATCAAGAGGATCAAGATAAAAAAGATCAGCAAAACAAAGACGAAAAAGAAGACGGAGATAATAAGAAGGAAGAAGGAGAGAATAAAGATAAGGGTGACGAAGGCGATCAAAAAGACGAGCAGGATAAAAGCGATAAAGAAGAGGAGAAAGACGGCGATGAGAAGAAAGAAGAGCAGCCTAAAGATCCTTCAGAAGAAAAAGGAGATGAGTCTAAAGAGCAGAAACCACAGCAAGCCCAAGGACAACTTTCTCCGCAGCAAATTAAAAACTTGCTAGAAGCGATGGAAAATCAAGAGAAAGAGATTCAGGATAAAATAAATGCTAAGAAAGCAAAAGGTAAAAAAGTAGAAACAGAAAAAGATTGGTAATGAAAAGTAAATTTATAGTTGCTCTTATCGGTTTTTTTCTTTGTCAGGTAGTAGGAGCACAAGTAAAATTTGAGGCAGAAGTTAGTCGAGAAACCATTGGCGTTAACGAACGGGTGCGCATTGATTTTAAAATGAACCAAGATGGCGATAATTTTAATCCGCCAGATTTTAGAGGTTTTAACGTTGTTGGCGGTCCTTACCAATCCATTAGCAACAGTTGGATTAACGGCAAACGAACCTATCAAAAATCTTACGGGTATTATTTGCAACCCAACAGAAGAGGGAATTTTACTATTGGCCAAGCCGAAATTTTAATTGACGGAACCACGTATAAGACCACGCCCATAGAGATTAAAGTGGTTGCTGCGGTAAACAAACCAACCGACGGGACGAATGCCGAGATTGTAGCGTCTCAAAATATTCATTTGGTAACGAAAATTTCTAATGAAAATCCTTATTTAAATGAAGGGATAAGCGTAGAATACATTTTATATGTAAGTCCTAATATTAATGTAAGTCAGTGGCGTCCCGTAGATACTCCTAAATTCCCCGACTTTTGGAGTGAAAACATAGATGTTTCTCGTCTTGATGTAAAAGATGGCACCTATCAAGGAGAGCCTTACCGTTACGTAAGTTTAAGAAAAACAATTTTATATCCGCAGAAAACAGGAGAGCTTGAGATAGAACCTTTAACCTTATCGGTTGCGGTAGAAGTGCCTTCAGACCGGAGAGATATTTTTGGAAGGAGACTGTATGAAACCGTTCAACAAAGAGTTTCTGCCAGTAAGAAGAATATTGATGTAAAACCGCTTCCGCAGGAGGGGAAACCAGCGAGTTTTACGGGTGCGGTAGGGAGTTTTAACTTTAGTGTAACTACCAACAAGCAAAGTTTAGATGCTTCAGAAGCTTTAGAAGCTAAAGTAAAAGTTTCCGGTAACGGGAATTTAATGCTTTTTCAATTGCCAAAACTAACGCTTCCAGCTTCTTTAGAAGTTTATGAACCACAACACAATCAAGATACAAAAACTGGTCATAATGGCGTGGTGGGAAACATTAGCGATACTTATACGATTGTTCCGCAGCAAAAAGGGAAATATCCTATAGAACCAGTAAGTTTCTCTTATTTTGATGTAAATAGTGGCACTTACAAAGAAGTAAATTCTAAGCAATTGATGATTAATGTAGAAAATGGTCCAGTGGCTAGCGTTCCTAATACTTCGGGAAGCGGGAGCACTACTAAACAAGAGGTTATTTCTAAGGGAAGTCAGTTTAGGTATATTAAGTTACAGCCTAATTTAAAACCTATGGGCGAAGAAACTTTCTTTAAAAGCTTATGGTTTTGGCTGCTGATTCTTTTACCCTTGTTAGCGATTCCACTAAGTATCATCTTCGGAAAAAAGAGAAAAGAACGCTTAAATGATGTGGCAGGAAAACGTGTAAAGAAAGCTGATAGGTTGGCTAAAAAATACCTTTCTGAAGCAAAGAAGAATATTGGCGATCCCAATGCATTTTACTTGGCCTTAGAAAAATCTTTACATAATTTCCTAAAAGCCAAACTATCTATACAAACCAGTGATATGAGTAAAGATAGGATTAGAACTATTTTGACTGAGAAAAAGATAGATTCGGGTACGACAGAAGATTTTATTCAATTGCTAAAAAACTGTGAGATGGCTCGGTATAGTTTGTCTTCACAAGCCGCGATGGAACAAGATTATGAGCAAGCTGCTCAAGTATTGTCCTTAATAGATAAAGACCTTTAAGCTATGAGAAAGATATTATTCCTTTGTTTTTTAAGCTTTTCGCTGAATGTTATAGGTCAAGATTATGCTGCTGTTTTTGAAAAAGCCACTCAAGATTATGCTAACGGAAATTATGAGGCGGCGATATCGAAATACGAACAGATTTTAGATGGCGAGCAAGAGTCGGTGGCTTTGTATTACAATTTGGGAAATGCCCATTATAAATTAGATCATATTGCGCCGAGTATTTTCTATTATGAAAAAGCCTTGCAATTGAGTCCGCAAAATGAGGATGTGCAAAATAATCTGGCTTTTGCTCAGCAAATGACCATAGATGCAATTGAGGAGGCAGCCCCAATGGGATTTAATAAACTGAAATCAAATACCATAGGCAAGTTAAGCAGTGAAACTTGGGCGAAAATAGCGGTTGTAGGCGTTTTTATCTTTGTTGTTTTCTTTATTTGGTATTATTTTTCAGTAGGAACGGCGACTAAACGCTTACTTTTTTCGGTTGCTGTCATTGGAGTGATTCTTTTTATTTCTTCATTTAGCTTTGCGTTTATACAACAGCAAGATGCTTTACAAGAGCGCTACGGAATCATTTTTTCTGAAGAGGCCTCTGTGAAAGCAGAACCCAATCCAAAAGCATCTGAAGCTTTTTTGCTACACGAGGGTACCAAAATAAAATTGCTGGATGGTTTTAATGGTTTTTATAAGTTAGAAATTGGTGATGGCAGACAAGGCTGGCTAAAGCAAGAGTTTGTAAAGGCACTTTAGTAGTGGAAAGTTAAAAACTAAAAGTGGAAAATTCAGTGTTCAGTAATTAGTAGTTAGTGATGAGAGGTGAGTTAAAAGTTAAAAGTGAAAAACTAAAAGTGAAAAACTAAAAGTGGAAAATTCAGTATTCAGTAATGAGAGAAAGCGGCCGTTGAGTGAAATTCGATAGTCCCGAAACTTCGGGATGTATCGAAACGAAAGCGATGTTGAAAAGCTAAAAGTGAAAAATCCTTGATCTACATTCTCCAATCAAAAATCCCCAATCGTTAATCTTCAATCCTTAATCAAGAAGATTCCTTCTTTTCCGAACTACCAATTTATATAGGACATCTTCTGTTTAATTTGTCATAAATCTAGATTTAGCTAAAATTAGGAATTCAGATTTTTAAAGGATAGAAATTTTAAATGTATTTTAGCCATGGCTAAATGGAAAAATGCCACGGATACATAATTTTTAATCAAGAGAAACACTTCAAACGTACAGGTATGGGTAAAGAGTTTTATAAAAAAATGTTAGACAATAATAAGAAGTGGGTAGAAAGAAGACTTTCTGAAGATGGACAATACTTTAAAAAGTTAGAAAACGGTCAGTCACCACCGCTTTTATGGATTGGTTGTGCCGATAGTCGTGTGCCTGCAAATGAAATTATTGGCGCAGAGCCGGGTGAAGTTTTTGTGCACCGAAATATTGCCAATTTAGTGGTGCATACCGATATGAATATGTTGAGCGTTTTAGATTATGCCGTAAATGCTCTAAAAATTGAGCATATTATCGTGTGTGGACATTATGGTTGTGGCGGAGTAAAAGCTGCGATGGGAAATCAATCCATCGGACTTATCGATAACTGGTTAAGACACATTAAAGATGTGTATATGATTTATAAAAAGGAACTGGACGGGATTGAAGATGAAAAAAAACGTTGGGATAGGTTCGTAGAACTTAACGTTAAAGAGCAGGTGTATGATATGGCCGAAACTTCTATCGTACAGAATGCGTGGAGAAATAACCAAAAATTAACCGTTCACGGTTGGGCTTACGGAGTAGGAACTGGGATTGTAAATGATCTTGGTGTTAACCTAATGGGCAACGACGATTTGGATGAGGTGTACCAATTAAAATTTAAGGATTAACTGTTTTGTATATGGCTCGTAGTATGTAAATTAAATAATTATTTTTGGATTAAGCTCGAGCTGAATTTGTCTTAAGTTTGGTTAAGCCACTAATTAGATATAAATTAAATACGGTAAGATAGTTGGTATTTACACACTTTCTCAGATAATCTCTTTCTAGGATAAAAAGCACTTTACTAAAACTATTTAAATTGTATATGTGCAAATATTACCGAGGTGTTTTGATGATACACTTTTAAAATAGTAGCGCTCTTTAAATGGCGCTATTTGAGTAATATTTTCTGAAATTATGGGGTTCAACGGTTAGCGTTGTTGGCAGTAGTACTTTATTATTCAATCCGATTTTCATTATTCATTTTAGTCGGATTTTGTCGTGTGTCAAAGACATCATTAATTATAATTTCATTACCTACAATTCTGTAAATCAGTTTATAATTTCCACTTATTAAGTATCGATGTTTTTATTTAGAATTGTCAAATTACATTCTACTGGTCCAGAATTCGGGTTTTTTATTAATTGTTTCGAGGATTTAAATAATTATTTTCTGATTTTATGAGCAAATTTTTTATTTACTTCAATAGAATAATAATCAAAAATGTCTTTTACATTTCTGATAGCAAAATCAGTCCAAACTATCTTGATTGTTACCAATTTGCTGATATTCTCTCTAAATCGTCTTGACTTTTTATATTTTCATTTTTGAAATCCAATTCAGATTTTTCAATTCGATTGACTAATTCCTCGACAGTAAATGGTTTCAATTCAGGATTGTGTTCAATCTCTCTTTTTAGGATATAATTTTCCAATTTATCAAATAATATATCGTCCTTAATTTGGGCTAGATACGTTATTAAATTGAGTTTTCGAGTTTGTAAATCCACAATTCGCGTATTTAATCAAAAATACAATTTTTTTACTAAATGTTTATTTGAAAAATGATTTTCTTGATCACTGCCAACGGATTTGTATATGGCTCGTAGCGTGTAAATTAACGATTATTTTCGGATTAAGCACAAGCCAGATTTTTAAATTTTACTATTTATCTTTTTTATTGGAAGTGGTCAAATTTAAAAATTTGGCGACTTTCCAAATATGCTTAAACTTCCGATTGAGCAAATGCTTAGCTATGAGCTATATACGGTGTTGCCTGTAGTTTTATTTTTTTAGAAATTTGATAATGTAATTACTATCACTAGTTACAATTTCGATAAAGTAAATACCTTGTGATAAGAAACTAACATCTATATAATTTAAATTACTAGAAAATTGTTTTATTCTTTTTCCATTTATTGAGAGTATATTAATATTTTTAATTTTTAAATTATTCTTCAAATCTAAATTTAAAATGTTTGATGCAGGATTTGGATAAATTTTAATTTCAGGATGTTCTGAATATTGAATACTTAACAAATCACTTAAATCATATGTTTCTACTTGTCCTAGATTGTTATCTGATTGAGTACTTAATGTAAGAATATTATTTGATGATAAAGAGGAGGAAAAACCATAAAATGAATTATTTGAAGCTCCAGAAATAGTATTTAATAAGTTCAAGTTAGAGCCATTATTTTCGTAGATATCTACTTTACCGATAGAGTTAAAATTAATAGAACTTACAGTTATAATATCATTATTAATATTTACGCTATATCCTAAATTAGAATTAGAATTTCCATTAATATCAATACCTACTTGAGACCAATCGTCATTTTGAAATGTAAAAGATTGGATTTTTCCTGAATCTGTACCATTCTCATCATTACCAGGTATACCAATAACCAATTCTTGCCCTATATGATTAAGTGAAATAGAATTGGATAGATTGTTATCGCCTAGTTCATTAAATATGGTAGAGCCTTTTTGAAGCCAACTGTTATTATTTAAATTATAAATTTTAACTTTTCCTAATTTTGAAGCAATTTGCTCATAGTTGAAATCTGTGATAGCAACATTATTACCATCTCCCGAAAGTTCAACAACTTGTCCAAAGAAATTATCATTATTATCTCCATTAATTGAACTCCCCAAAATATTCCAATTTCCCGCGGAATAAGAGTAAACTTTTATTTGGCCACTATCATCATTTCCGAAACCGGGAGCTCCAATAGCTAAAATATTACCATCATTAGATAATGAAATAGAAGCTCCAAAAAAGTGATTATTTTCAGTTCCCAGTAAAGTGTTTCCCATCTGACTCCATTGTCCATTATTTAAAGCGAAAATTTTAACTTGACCAATATCATTTGAACTCCCATTATAATTCGGGGCACCAATGGCTATTATATTTCCATTTTCAGATAATGATAAAGATATTCCAAAATTGTCATTTGCAGAAGAACCATTTAAGGAGCTTCCTAATTGAGTCCAAGACCCATTATTTAAATCATAAATATTTACTTGACCAGAATTGTTTCCTTGAACATCACTAGCCCAAGAGCCTACAGCAATTTTTGATCCGTCATCCGAAATTCTGACTATCGGTCCAAACTGTTCATAATTTCCTATTCCATCTATAATATTACCAATCTGTGATTGTGCATTAGTTAAAGTTGAAATTAGAAACGTTAAATAGATAATTTTTTTCATTTTTTGATTTTTAAAATACAGGCAACTAGTTATATCAATTCAAAAATACACTTTTAATAATAGTTTGCTCAGGATATCAATTCCATTTATAATAACACTTTATATATGTTATTAAATGCTTTTTCTTATAAATTATGCTCTTCCATCGTTTCATCTACCTTGCTTAAAATTTGAGGTAAAAATACGGGAGCGATCACTTTTACGGGTTCATAAAGAATAGACTCTTCAAAAGTTTCTTCTTCAATAAATTGTGTTTGATCAATGTAGCTTCCAAAAAACATCAGAATAGCGCTGATAATAAAAGCTGTTTTTAAAGCGCCAAATGCGCCGCCCAATATTCGGTTTACAATTCCGAGGGCAATCACGCCAACCAGTTTCGTCAGAAGTTTGCCTATCAATAAAACAAAGAGAACAATGAGAATAAAAGTAACTGCAAAAGCTATAAGTTGTATGTATTGTTCTTCCCATTCAAACTGTTGGTGTAAAAAATTAAAGGCAAAATGGCTAAAGTGAATCGCGCCATAAATCCCTATAATTAAAGCTACCAAAGAAGCAAGTTCTACAATAAAACCTTTTATAAAACCTCTTAAAAGTCCAAAAAGGAGAAGGATTCCTAAGACAATATCAATTATATTCATGCTTCAAATATAAGTTAAATTAAAAAACAATGTGGTTCGATTTAGAGACAAGACCGCTGCGCTTTTAGAAACAAGAAACAAGACTTAATCTTAAGTAGCTGATAAACAGTAAGAATTTAAAGTGTAGTATTCACCCGCACTCATTCAAATTATTTTCAGAATAATAGGGTATTCGTTCTAGAAATCTGATAAAGTTTATGCGTTTGAGGAGAGTAGACGCTTCACATTATTTTTAACTCTACAGTATATTAAAATATTGTAATATCTTATGTCTTTCAGCGAAGTGGTCTAATATCTTAGTCGGACACGACAAATTAAAAAAGGAAGTTGCTATCTTTGTAGTATGATAAGAGACGAAGAATTAAAGAACAGGTGGAAATGCGTGCAAACACAACTTTCAAAGCAATTTGCAGATGGAGAGATGATGGATTTGGATGCGATTATCTATCTTATTGGAGTTCAAGAACTAGGACAACTACATAAAAAATTTAAAAAAGACCATAAAATAGACTTGATGCATATTGCCATTTGTAAGCTGCTAGAGCCTTATGGTTACTATGAATTTGATTTTGTAGATGAAGACGGCTGGCCACATTATAAAATTATAGAGCACCTACCGGTTTTAAAAGCTGGAGAACAATCTATTATGATGAAAGAAGCCATCGTAACGTATTTTCTAGAGAAAGAATACATTAATTAATTGGTGAGATACGGAAAAAATTAGTGAGGCAAAAGAAGCGCTTAAGATGTTGGCTTTTTTAAATTTAGGCAGTAAAAACTATTTGCATAATGCGCTTTATTTTTTCTTAACTTTGTAGACTTAATTTAAGAGAAGATGATTCAGAAGATTAAAGATTATATTGCTGAAGTAGAAAATTTTCAGGCGAAAAAGGCTGAAGAAATTGAAGCTTTCAGAATTAAATTTTTAGGAAAAAAAGGGGTTTTAAATGATTTCTTTACGGAATTTAAAAACGTTCCTAATGAGCAAAAGAAAGAATATGGTCAAAACATCAATCAGCTAAAAACTTCCGCGCAAGCGAAAGTAGACAGCTTAAAAGATTGGCTGGAGAATCAAGCAGAAGAAAAAGGTGTTTATGGTGATTTATCCCGTCCAGGGGAAGCCATCGAGATTGGCTCGAGACATCCTATTTCTATTGTAAAAAATCAAATTATTGAAATCTTCTCTAACATAGGTTTTAATGTGTCTGAAGGTCCAGAAATGGAAGACGATTGGCACAATTTTACCGCTTTGAATTTGCCAGAATATCACCCGGCAAGAGATATGCAGGATACGTTTTTTATACAAACCAATCCTGAAGATATTTTATTGAGAACACATACCTCTAGCGTACAAGTGCGTTATATGGAAGAAAATAAGCCACCTATTAGAACTATTTCTCCGGGTCGGGTTTTTAGAAATGAAGCCATTTCTTCTCGTTCTCATTGTATTTTTCACCAAGTGGAAGGTTTGTATATCGATAAGGACGTAAGCTTTGCAGATTTAAAGCAAACGCTTCTCTATTTTACCAAACAGCTTTTTGGAAAGTCTAAAATACGATTGAGACCGTCTTATTTTCCGTTTACAGAACCTAGCGCCGAAGTAGATATTTATTGGGGATTAGAAACCGAAACCGATTATAGAATCACCAAAGGAACGGGCTGGCTAGAAATTATGGGCTGCGGAATGGTAGATCCTAACGTGCTTAAAAATTGCAATATTGATCCTAACGAATATTCTGGGTTCGCTTTTGGAATGGGAATAGAACGTATAGCGATGTTATTATACCAAATTGGAGATATACGAATGTTCTACGAAAATGACATTCGGTTTTTAAAACAATTTAAATCTGTACTATAGATGAAAAAAATAGGATTTATCATATTAGCGGTCTTTATTCTAGGCCTCATTATTTATGTCACCTTTATAATTGCCGTGATTAAAATCACGTTAGGTTTAATTTTATTAGCGGTTGCAGCCGTTTTAATCACTATTGCTTATTTTAAAATTAAGCACCGTTTAAACGACTAAGTATTGAAGAAAGATATTGAAATTACGCCTGTAGAAGGGGTATATGTTGCTGCTGTATTAGAGTATAATAAGGAGTTTCAGATGGATGATTGGAATGTCTATGTCATCAATGAAAATCTATATCCTATAGAGACAGTTCTTATTGTTTCTAAAGGTTTTGAAGGTAAAAAAATTACGTCAACTTTTAGACATAATTTAAAATTATTACCTGCAAAATCGTATGCAAAAGTGGAGTTGCTTCAGCCTGATTTGTTTGAAATTAATAACGAATTTTCGGTTTCCTTCTTTTCAGAGAAAGGTTTTTTGCATCATAATTTTTTATTCCCAAAACGCAGTATAAACGAAGCTAAGCGTAAAGAATTGCCAGTTATGAAAGAAAAGGGAATTTTAGCGCAGTAACTTATACCATTTTAACCATATAGTGTCGCATTCGAACTCGTTCATTTTCCTCCCGAAACTTCGGGAATATTCCCCCGCCCGTACCGGTCGGACGAGTTGCTCATAATTTCCGTAACTATACTTCGACTAGGCTCAGCACAGGCGCTATGCAAATCAATCGCGGCGTAATATAATGAAAAAGCAACTTCACTCTCTGTACGACATTATAAAGCTAAATTGGTATTATAACGCTTTTTTCGCCGTTTTTAGATTCATCACAACAATAGAAAGCAAAATCAATACAATTCCTAACCATTGCGGTAAAATCACGACTTCATTCAGTAATAAATAAGCCATACAAACCGCTACGGGTAATTCTATGGATGTGATAATTACTCCAATTCCCACATTTAATTTGGGCATTCCTGTGGTTAGAAATAAAGGCGGTAAAATGGTTCCGAATACAGCTAATAATGGGCCCCAAAAGTAAAATATTTCAAGATTAAAACCTTGTACTAATGTTGGAAGCGTAATGGCGCTTACAATAATTAATCCGCCTAACATCATCCATTTGCTTCTCACCATCGACGGTAATTCTGTAGAAACCGTGTTAGAACTGTAAATGGTAATAGTGTAAGAAGCTGCGGCTAACAATCCGAAGAGAATTCCTCGTATATCCAACTCGAAGTTTTCAAATAAAACGTTGGTAGCCAAAAGAGTTCCTATTAAAATAATGACTACTGCCAAGATTTTAAGTGCAGTAGGTTTTTGTTTTTGAATCACCGCATCTAAGGCGACTCCCATCCAAACACTCTGCATCAGCAAAACAATTCCTATAGAAACTGTAATATATTGTACTGCCAAATAATAGAAAATACTGGTAAGTCCCAAAGAGCTGCCTGCAATAATAAGTTTTAAAATGCTTTTCTTGGAAGCAGGAGCTACTTGAGTTTTCTTGTTTCTTCCTTTATAAAATAAATTGAGAATGACGAGTCCTAGAAAACCTGTAAAAAGCTGAGCAAATGTAACTTCGTATGTAGTAAAGCCTTCCTCGTAGGCCATTTTCACAAATGTGGTAAGCATTCCGTAACTAGAGGCGCCTAGTGCTACTAGAATGCCTCCCTTTAAAGCAGTATTTTTCAAATATATTTTGTTATCGCTTTCGCGGAATTAATCTAATTTTTCGGTAAGTTTTAAGAATACTTTCTTCGGATTTTTATGCTCGTACAAGACTTCATAAACCGCATTGATAATTGGAGTTCTAGCCTTTTTATCTCCTTTATTCTTGTTAATGTGATATGCGCTTTTGGTAGCATAATAACCTTCAGCAATCATGCTCATTTCTAATTGGGCACTTTTTACCGTGTAGCCTTTCCCAATCATATTTCCAAACATTCTATTGCGACTAAAAACAGAATAACCCGTTACCAAAAGATCTCCCAAATAAGCCGAATCGTTAATGTTACGTTTCATCTTGTAGGTTTTTTTGATATAACGCTTCATCTCTCTTATGGCATTACTCATCAAGACGGCCTGGAAGTTATCTCCGTATCCTAATCCATGCGCAATTCCCGCTGCAATAGCGTAAATGTTTTTAAGCATGGCGGCATATTCGGTGCCAATAATGTCTTCACTGGTTTTGCATTTTATATAATGGTTGCTCAAGTGATCTGCCAAGAACTTGGCATTGTCTTCGTTAGAACACGCAATGGTAAGGTAGGAAAGTCGTTCCAAAGCTACTTCTTCGGCGTGGCAAGGTCCTGTGATCACACCAATATGATCAAAAGGAATGTCATAGGTTTTATGAAAATGCTCTCCTACAATAAGGCTGCTTTCAGGAACAATTCCTTTAATGGCACTAAAAATAAGCTTGTCTTTTAAGGAAGTAGTGAGTTGATCTAATTCGGTTTTTAAAAAGGCTGAAGGAATAGCAAATACTATACAATCTGCTTCCGCAACAGCGATATTAATATCATTGGTTAATTTAAGTTGGGAAACATCAAACTCTACAGAGCTTAAATAATTGGGGTTATGGTCTTCTTTTTTTATATGTTCAATAGCATCTTGGTTGCGCATATACCAATGTACGGTTTGTACACTTTCACATAGCATTTTGGTGATAGCGGTTGCCCAACTACCACCACCTATGACGGCAAATTTTGAATCTTTCTTCATAAAACATCATTCTTAAGAGCTAAAATACAAAATAAAAAAGGCTTTAAAATTTTACTAAGCCAGACTCCAGCAATTTTAACAAATTTTCTAGTTAGAGAACACAATTTAACCAAAGAATACCTCGTTATCTTTAGAGATTTTTTGGTTGGTTATTTAGTTGAAGATCCGTTTACTTTTGCAGTAAACGGATCTTTTTTTTAAGAATAAAATCCCATTTCATCTATATATTCCCAAGCCGATGCGGGCAATAAGGGCCGAATATTTTTTCCCTCCTTAATAGAGTTTCTAATGAAAGTAGAAGAAATTTCCATAATAGGTGCTTTTATATAAGTCACTTTTTCATGATTTGCTAAAGCGGGTGTTTTTTTAAGATCGTAAACTCTTGGATACACCAGAAGGTGGTAGCGTTCTAAAATAACTTCGTAGTTTTTCCACTTCGGAAGGCTTTGTAAGTTGTCTTCTCCCATAATTAAAGCAAAGGTATACTCTGGAAATTTCTCTTCTAAATGCGCCAAAGTGTTGACGGTGTAGTTAGGCTGCGTCAAGCCAAATTCAATGTCTGAAGGTCTTAATTTATCATAGGTCTGCGTTGCTCTATGCGCCATTTCTA
Source organism: Mesonia ostreae (assembly GCF_031845265.1). Lineage (NCBI taxonomy): Bacteria > Pseudomonadati > Bacteroidota > Flavobacteriia > Flavobacteriales > Flavobacteriaceae > Mesonia > Mesonia ostreae. Next base: position 122,022 of record NZ_JAVRBG010000006.1, read on the forward strand.
AACGATCATAGTCTGGAAGCAGACTGCTTTTTTTCTTATGCGGATTATGCGGAGTTACGACTAACCATACTTCATCTATATCAGAAAATTCTGCCATATGATTAGCGATAGCCAAATGCCCTATGTGAATAGGATTAAAGGTTCCAAAATAAAGTCCGATGTGTTTTTTCAAAGCGAAAATTAGTTTTATTTACGAGGTGAAATTTCAAATATTCCGAGATTGGTCCCGAAATTCGAATATTTTACACCCTATGTGAATGGATTTATTTGCTGATAAATTTTTTCACTAAGCTATACGATTCAGATAAAGCTGTAGGTAAGTCGTTATTCACAATGATAAAGTCAAATTGTGGCGCTGTCGCCATTTCGATAGAAGCTTTGGCAATGCGCATGCTAATACGATCGTCAGTTTCTGTTTTTCGTTTTTTAAGTCTTATTTTTAATTCTTCAATGCTAGGAGGTTGTACAAAAACAGCTAAAGTTCTTTCAGGATAAATATGTTTTATATCTAAGCCTCCCACTACATCAATATCAAAAACTACGTGTTTGCCACTAGCCCAAATGCGTTGAACTTCTTTTTTTAAAGTACCGTAAAAATTATCCCGGTATACTTCTTCCCACTCTAAAAAGTCTTCGTTCTTTATATGCGATTTAAATTCTTTGAGGGACATAAAGTAGTAATCTCTTCCGTCCACTTCCTCTCCTCGCGGCTCTCTTGAAGTTGCAGAAATAGAGAAATCTAAGTCTAAATCTTCTTGTTCTAAAAGATATTTAACAATGGTAGTTTTACCCGAACCTGATGGTGCCGAAAAAACAATTAATTTTCCTTCAATCATTACAAGACGTTTAAAAGTTGCTCTTTGATTTTCTCTAGCTCATCTTTCATCTCTACCACCAATTTTTGCATAGGAGCATAATTAGATTTGCTTCCAATAGTGTTCACTTCTCTTCCAATTTCTTGTCCTATAAAACCTAGTTTTTTACCATTAGAGTCACTAGAATGTAAGGATTCCGTAAAGTAGGCTAAGTGATTGTCTAAACGTATTTTTTCTTCGGTGATGTCATATTTTTCAATATAATAGACCAATTCTTGTTCAAACCTATTCTCGTCTACATTCTCTTTTAAATCGGCTATTCCTTTTCTAAGACGCTCTTTCACAGCTTCTACCCGTTGCGGATCCATCGCTATGATTTCTGATAAAATATTTTTTATGTTCGTGATGCGAAGTACAAAATCTTGCTCTAGTGCTTTCCCTTCATCTAAACGATAGCGAGTCACTTCTTGTAGCGCATTTTCCAATGCTTTATCAATGGCAGCAAATTCATTTTCATCAACCTCTTCCCGGTCTGTTTTTAAAACATCGGGGAGACGAATGGCCATTTTTAAAAGCTCTACATCATCTTTATTTCCCGTTTCCGGAATTGCTTTTAGTTGCGCGATATAATTTTTAACCACAACTGCATTGATGGAAGAAGAAGTTTCTTCACCCGTAACTTCTGCGTATAAAGAAAAGTCTACTTTTCCTCGCTGTAAAGATTTAGAAATTTTGTTCCTTAAACTTAATTCTTTCTCTCGATACTGAGAAGGCATACGAGCATTAAGGTCTAAATTTTTACTATTTAAAGTTTTAATTTCAATAGTGATTTTCTTATTTGGAAGCTCTAGCCTATGCTTGCCAAAACCAGTCATGGATTGAATCATGTCTCTTTTTTAAAGTTGAGCAAAGGTAATAAAAACTAGGAGTTTAACGTTAAATAATCTTTTTAGCTGTGAATGCTGGGTTTTGCGTTAAATAAAAACAAAAAAGTATAAAATTTCCTATAAATTTATTATGCTTGCACAATAGAACATACTGATGTATACAAAAAAAATTGAAATTCGTTGGAGCGATATAGACGCCAATAGACATTTAGCTAATTCGGCTTATATGAATTTTATGAGTCATACTAGGATGGCTTTTTTAATGGAACACGGCTTTGGTCAAAAAAAATTGGCGCAACATAATATTGGTCCCGTGGTTTTTTATGAACATATCTATTACTTTAAAGAAGTGTTTGCGGGCAAGCCAATTCACGTGAGTTTAGAACTTAAAGGAATATCTGAAGACGGAATGTTTTTTGAATTTCTCCATAATATCTATGATGCTAAAGGTAAAAACTGTGCCAGCTGCGAAATGTTAGGCTCGTGGATCGATTTAAAAGATAGAACACTAGTCACTTTACCAAAAGAGCTTTTAAAAGAATTAAATTCTTTAGGAAAAACAGATGATTTTAGAATTCTCACGAAAGAGGACACAAGAAAATTTGGTAAGAAACCAAAACATATAGATTCTAGTCTATTGTAATTTTTATTTTTTCAGAATAAAAAAATCCGCTAGAAATATAACTTCTAGCGGATTTTTGTGTGACTAATAGGAATCTAAAAGTCTAAGAAAGGTAGAATGAAACTAAGCATTCAGGTGGTTTTTTAATTCCTCAACAGTTTTCTTGCTGTTTCCTATAAAAATCTTGTCTTCTATCACAAAAACTGGTCTTTTTAGAAAAGTATACTGCTCTAACAGTAAGTTTTTGTAATCTTCTTCGGAAAGAGACTTGTTTTTTAAATCCCGTTCTTTATAGAGTTTTGCTCTTTTATTGAATAGAGATTCATAGCTTTTGGATAAAGCATACAATTCTTCCACTTCAACTTCCGTTAAGGCTTCTTTTTTCACATCTTGCTTTACAAAGTCTGAAGGTAGATTTACTTCTTTTAAAATTCTTTTGCAGGTATCGCAAGTGGATAGGTAATATACTTTTTTCATCATTAGTAATTTAACCAAGCTTCAACATCTTTCTTAGGAAAAGAAAATTTTATATCTCCATCTGCATAACTTGCCGCTTCATAAGGATTGTAAATCATATGTAGACTATCCTTTGTGATGGCCATATTTTCGGGTAATTTAAATTCATCGTTTTCAAAGAAAAATCCGTTTTTGTTTAGGCTCTCTTTTTCAGACAAATTAAATTTCTTTCGAAACATTCCTTCCGCGTAAGCTTTAAACGCTTTTTCATTTTTTAAAAGCGCTCTAGGCTCTATTCTTTTGGTGTTCACTTTATCGTAGGTATGGTATAATTTGGCTCCGTAACCATGAGCACCTCCCGTGTAGTTGTAAAATATAGAGGATAAAACCAAAATGCTATCCGTTTCAAAAAGTTTTTCTTGTCTAATATAGAGTTCGTATACGGCGTGAGATTCTGGAAATTCATTTTTAAAATGGGCGTATTCTTCAATAAATTTATCAATGCTCTTATCCATATTCTCCTGCGGAATAGAATCTGACGGAGTAAGCACTATCTTGGTTAAACTTTTTTCATTTAATTGATTTATTTTTTTACCTGCGTCTGTATCATCTGTTATATGTAAATACGCAATATCTAATTCAGGACAAGGATTTATGTTGCACGTATCTAAACTATCTTTAGAAATGGTTTTGGTAACGTAACTAAAAGTAAGATTTTTAGAAGAAATTTCTTCGCTAGAATCTTCTTTATCTAGCTTTTGATTTTGATCTTCTTTACAACTTAGGCTTAAAATAAAAATAAAGCATAGGCTTAGAAATGAATATTTTTTCATGAGAGGGTATAATGTTTAACTACAACGAAAGGTAAGATCATTTTTGGATATCGGCAAATGCAAGGATATTTTTGAGTAACTTTTTTCAAAAATGTTTTATAAAATTCAACACAAAGGCTTTATCTGGAAGAAAAGAAAACCTGGATTAACTTACAATTTTGTGATGACTATCATATATTAAACTTTTATATCAGTACAGTTTACTTGAAGACTCAAAAACAGTCTTAAAATAGTATATAAAGTAGATATAAAAAAAGCATCCTATTTATTGGATGCTTTTTCATATGAAATTATAAAATCTTAGAAATTAAGGTAATAAACATAACCTACATTTAACCAAACCATCCAATCATTAGATTTGTTTTGTACATTATCGTGGTCAAGACCATCAATAAAATCTGATCCGTAAACGTGCCATCTTAAATCTAGAAGTAAATCACTACTATCATTTAATCTGTAGCGAGAACCTGCACTAAAGGTAATAGCGTAAGTAGAACCAGAAGCGGTGTTGATGTAAGGCTCTTCTCCTGTAGGTGCAACAAACTCATAAAAGGTATTTGCAGAAGATCCTATTCTCCCTGGCAAATCAGTTTCAGCTTGCGGACTATAATTCACATAGTGCACACCTAAACTTATGTACGGAGCAAATTTGAAGTAGCCAGATTCATACTCTCTAATGCTTCTTGGGAAATATTCAATACTTGGACCAATTTCGATAACTTTCGCCTTTCCGTGCATAGATCTAAGTTTTAAACCTTCTGCAGTCTTTTTTTCGGCTTGTTTTCCGTAGTGATCTAAGCTGGTAGTATGATAATCAAACTCAGTTCTAATTTTAAAGTGGTTGTTGAAATATTTATCACTAGTGTAGGAGTTAGAGCTTGCGCTATAAGCAAAGTTGATATAATGCACCAAGCCAATTCCTACTCCAACATTTCCGTAGTTGGTCTCTGAGTTTCCTCTAAGACCATAGTCAGATTTTAAAGCGACGGGCCCAGCTACTATACCGATTTCTTGAGAAAAGCCCTGACCGTAATTTACAGTAGTACAGAGAAAAAGGATGCTAGAGATAAAAAAGAGAAAGATAGTCTTCATTCAAAAAACTTAAATTATTTGGACAAATATAGGAAAACAAAAATAATAATTGAACTTATTTTTTATAATCTATATTGTTGTTTCTTTTTCCTTACAAAAAAGTTATTAAAATTATCTACTATAAAAGTGAGCATGGGCTAGAAAAATAAAATACTTTCCTCAAACGCATGAACTTAATCCACTATTATTTGCTAATCCTAAATTCTAGAGATATAAGTATATTTGCTCTAGTTTTACAATATTATTATGTACATTTAGTTATAACTTCATGAAACAAATAGTTCTCTTTTTTCTTTTATTTACACTCATTTTTCAAGCGCAGTCTCAAAACGCAAATTGGGAAGATTTATTCTCCTATTATAGTATACAAGATATCTCAACGGGAGGAGGTAAAGTTTTCGCTGCAGCTGAAAATTCTGTTTTCTCCTACCGAAGGGGAACTCAAGAAATTGAGAAAATTTCTTCCATTCAAGGGCTTTCTAGTGAGAAAATAAATACGATTTACTATTCTGCAAATTATAATTTATTATTTATAGGATACAAAACGGGATTAATGGATGTGTACAATCCGCAGGATAAAACGGTTTTAAAAGTGGTAGATATCATTGAGAAAGTTACCATTACACCGGCCAATAAACAAATCAATCATTTTTATGAGTACGAGAATAAGCTGTTTATCTCCACCAATTACGGAATTTCTGAGTTTAGACTAAACAATCTTGAATTTGGAGATACTTTTTTTATTGGGGATGCGGGAGAACAACTTCAGGTGGCTCAAACGACAGTTCTTAACGATAAAATTTATGCAGCAACTCAAGAAGGCGGCGTTCGTTTTGCAGACGTAAACAGTTCTAATTTGGTAGATTTTTCATTGTGGCAAAATATTACCAACAACTCATTTCGAGGAGTGGTGACTCTTAATAATACACTTTACGTCATCAATAATAATAACAGTTTACAGCAACTACAAGGGAATAATTTTATCAATAAAGATCAATTTAATGAAGAGATAAAAGACTTCCGTGTAAACGAAGAAAAGCTTATCGTAACTACATTTAATAAAGTTAAGATTTACAATAATCAATTAAGTACGCTCGTTAATATTTCTAATTTTAATGATTTCTCGCCCAATTTAAGTAGTGCAACAATTTTCCAAGAAGTTATCTACTTGGGTGATCTTAACGAAGGTTTGTTGGCTGCATCCACCAATAATACAAGTGTTTTCCGTTATTTAAGCCCAGACGGACCTTTACGAAATGATGTTTTTGGCCTTTCGGTAATTCCTAATGAATTATGGGTGACGTATGGAGAATATAATGGTTTTCTAGATCCATATCCGCTCAATAGCCGTGGAGTGAGCCATTTAAAAAATGACGAATGGATTAATATTTCTTATGAAGATTTGGGAGAAAAGAAGAATTTTGTTCGTACTGCAATCAACCCTAGCCAGACCAATCAGGTGTATATAAGTTCTATGTATGATGGCTTATTAGAGGTGAACGATGAAGAGTTGGTTCAAGTGTATGATCAAACGAATTCTGGCTTACAAGAAGCAATACGACCTGCAGGAACAATAGTTCAAAATGATGTAAGAGTGAATGGAATTGCTTTTGACAGAGATGGCAATTTATGGGGAAATGTTTCTTTGGTGGAGAAAGGCATGTTTAAGCTTAATGCTGGAGGTGGTTTTCAATTTTTTGATACTTCCGAAATTGTACCCGATTACTTTGCGAATAATCTAGGCTTTACGGAATTGATTATCGATAATGCAGGAAACATTTTTTTTGGAACTTCTAAAGATGGACTTGTTGGCTTTCAACCTAGTACCAATACCTTTGCAAAAGTGAGCGGAAATGAAACTACTGGCAATATTCCAGATAATTTTGTAAGAAGTTTGGCTTTAGATAATAACAATCAATTGTGGTTGGGAACTTCTCAAGGCTTAAGAGTTTTGTTTGGGCCTTCGGGAATGTTTGACAATCCCAATACCAGCGCCAATGAGATTATTATTTTAGACGATGACGGCGTCGCACAAGAATTATTAGCGGGAAGTAGTATTTCTGCGATTACCGTGGACGGAAATAACAACAAATGGATCGCCACAGAAGCCGGCGCTTTTTATCTTTCTTCAAACGGACAAGAAACTATTTATAGGTTTACCAAAGAAAATTCGCCGCTGCCATCCAATTCGGTTACCGATATTGAAATAGATGAGGTTTCCGGGAAAGTATATATCGGCACTCGCAATGGATTGGTAGCTTTTAGAGGAACCGCAACTTCCTCTTCAGATACTTTTGAAAAAGTAAGAGCTTTTCCCAATCCAGTAAGACCGGGATATTCTGGCTTGGTTACTATAGACGGTTTGCGAGAAGGTGCCAATGTAAAAATCACCGATATTGAAGGGAATTTGGTGCATGAAGTTTTTTCTGAAGGAGGAAGCGTGCAATGGGACAGTCGGGCTTTTGGAAAACATAAAGTAGCCTCTGGAGTTTATATGGTGTTGATAACCTCCAAAGATCAATTAGAAACCAAAGTGACCAAAATCATGGTAATTAGATAATGCTTGTACATACTAGAGCAATAGTCATTCAGTCCATTCGCTACAGCGAAGCAGATCTTATTGTTAAGTGTTTTACAGCAAGTAGCGGACTTAAGTCTTACTTGTGTCGCAACATTCTAAAAAGTAAAAAGGGAAAATTGAAAGCATCTATGTTTCAGGTGCTTACTCAGTTAGATTTGGTGGCGAATCATAAGGACAAAGGCACTCTAGAAAATATTAAAGAAGCAAAAGTGAATCCGCCGTACCAGCAAATTTCTATAGATGTGTATAAGTCTTCCATCGCGCTTTTTTTAGCTGAAGTACTGCAGAATAGCATTCAGGAAGAAGAAAAAAATGAAGCTTTATTTCAGTTTTTGGAACAATCTTTTGCGAGCTTAGATCAAACCACGCATTTTGCTAATTTCCATCTGTGGTTTTTGGTAAAACTAACACAATATGTAGGCTTTTATCCCAATACTTCTACCTTAGAGGCACCGTTTTTCAATCTTCTAGATGGAGATTTTCAACTTTCTGAAACCAATAAATACTGCATCAGCAATTCTAATACGTATTTATTGAAACAGTTTTTGGAGCTTCCCGCATCAGAATCATTTCAGCTAAAGCTAAATAAAACACAGCGTACAAACTTTCTAGAGATGATGTTGCTTTACTATGAGTTGCACTTACAAGGCTTTAGAAAACCAAAATCTCTAGATATTTTACAGCAAATATTTTAAGTTGTAGAAATCACTTTCAATTCAAACTAGGTCTACTTCAGTAGGAAAAAACACAGGTTTAGAACTTTTTTGTCTCTTAAGATTCTTAATTAAAGAATGTTGCTGCCTATCTTGACTTGATTTCAATCAAATCGATAAAAATTAAATTCTCTTTGAGAAATTGCGATTATTCACCATTAGTGTCGGGTTAAAATATTTTATAATGTGCTTAAGTCAATTATAGCAAGTAATAAAGGTGTTTTTTGGTGGCAGTTTTTTGCTTTTGTGTTGGGTTTTATTTTAAAATTTATGATAGATGTAAATTTTTTAGAAAAATGATAATCAGCATATTACAGGTTAAATCTTACGCCTATTATCTTGTAGCGGAGCGGTATTATGTTTTAGTCGAACACGGCTAATTATTTATATAGGATTTCATAGCGGTTATATAAGTATCTTCTTATTTTTGCGCATCATTTATAGCAAAAACAATTATGTATAGAAGTCACACGAACGGAGAGTTGAATAGTGAACATATCAATCAAGAAGTAGTTTTATCTGGATGGGTGCAAAAAGTTCGAGATAAAGGTTTTATGATTTGGGCCGATTTGCGCGATCGTTACGGCATTACGCAACTTATTTTTGATGAAGAACGAACTCCAGCCGTGATGATGGAAGATGCCAAAAAGTTGGGAAGAGAATTCGTGATTCAGGTAAAAGGAACGGTGATCGAGAGAGAATCTAAAAACCCAAACCTTCCTACAGGAGATATTGAAATCTTGGTAAAAGAGTTGACAATCTTAAATGAGGCAAAAACTCCTCCTTTTACGATTGAAGATGAAACCGATGGTGGCGAAGACCTAAGAATGAAATACCGCTATTTAGATATTAGAAGAAATCCAGTAAAAAACAAGCTTATCTTTCGTCACAAAGTAGCGATGGAAGTGAGAAATTTTCTTTCTTCAGAAGGCTTTATAGAAGTAGAAACGCCTTATTTAATTAAATCTACTCCAGAAGGAGCAAGAGATTTTGTAGTGCCGAGTAGGATGAATGGCGGGCAATTTTACGCCTTGCCCCAATCGCCGCAAACCTTTAAGCAATTGCTTATGGTAGGCGGAATGGATAAATACTTTCAGATTGTAAAATGTTTTAGAGATGAAGATTTAAGAGCAGATCGCCAGCCAGAGTTTACGCAAATTGACTGCGAACTGGCGTTTGTAGATCAAGAAGATATTCTTAATATTTTTGAAAATCTAACAAGGCACTTATTGCAAAAAATCAATAACGTAAGCGTAGATAAATTTCCAAGAATGACTTACGATGATGCGTTACGTCTTTACGGAAATGATAAACCAGACATCCGTTTTGGAATGGAGTTTGGCGAGCTGAATGAAGTAGCACAACACAAAGAATTCAAAGTATTTAATGATGCCGAATTAGTTGTGGGTATTGCAGTTCCTGGCGGAGCGAGTTACAGTAGAAAAGAAATTGACAAACTCATCAATTGGGTAAAGCGGCCGCAAGTAGGAGCTTTAGGCATGGTGTATGCAAAATATAATGAGGACGGTAGTTTTAAATCTTCTGTAGATAAATTTTATGACGAAGAAGATCTAAAGCATTGGGCAGAAAAAACCAAGGCGCAACCAGGAGATTTAATTTGTGTGCTTTCTGGGGACACTAATAAAGTAAGAGTGCAATTAAGTGCGTTGCGAATGGAAATGGCAGAGCGTCTAGGCTTAAGAAAAGCCGATGATTTTGCACCCTTATGGGTGGTAGATTTTCCATTATTAGAATGGGACGAAGAAACCGAGCGTTATCACGCGATGCACCACCCGTTTACTTCTCCAAAACCAGGGCAAATTCCTTTATTGGCAACAGATCCTGCGGCAGTAAAAGCAAATGCCTATGATCTTGTCCTAAACGGAAATGAAATAGGAGGAGGTTCTATTCGTATTCACGATAAAGCAACTCAGGCTCAAATGTTTGATTATTTAGGCTTTACGGAAGAAGAAGCAAAAGCGCAATTTGGCTTTTTAATGGATGCTTTTCAATATGGAGCGCCACCACACGGCGGCTTGGCTTTTGGTTTGGATAGATTGGTAGCCATTCTAGGCGGACAAGAAACCATTAGAGATTTTATTGCTTTTCCTAAAAACAATGCAGGACGCGATGTGATGATTGATGCGCCAGCACCTATAGATGAACAACAATTAAAAGAGCTTCGTCTTAGCGTGGTAAAAACGAAAGAATAATCAAAAAACTAAATCCTGTTCACGCAGGATTTTTTTAGCTAGATTTAGAAAGAGCATAAGAGATAAAATGTTAAAGAAGAAAACACCATTTACGAAGTTTTTAGTCTGGAGGTATAAAAATATCTCTGACAAGAATTTTGTCTACATTTTATCGATTTTGGTGGGCTTGATTGCCGGTTTATCTTCGGTGGCTTTAAAAAATATTACTCATTTTATCACTACAATTTTTGAAGGAGAAATAATTCAGTCCTACCACACCTATTGGTATTTTGCTTTCCCATTTATTGGTTTAATGCTTACGCTTTTGATGAGAAAGTATATTTTAAAAAGTGATATTGCTCACGGGATTCCCATGGCTTTATTTTCAATTTCTAAAAAGGAAGGTAAAGTAAGTAGAAAAAATATGTTTAGTTCTCTTCTTACCGCACCTTTAACCGTAGGTTTTGGAGGTTCTGTAGGTTTGGAGGGGCCATCTGTAGCTACAGGAGCAGCTTTTGGCTCTTCCATTGGTCAGCTTTTTCATATGAAAGCGCAGACTAGAAAATTATTATTGGTTTGTGCCGCAGCTGGGTCGCTTTCGGCGATTTTTAAAGCTCCAATTGCTGCCATTTTGTTCGCCATAGAGGTTTTTAGTTTAGACTTAACCTTTGCTTCTTTATTGCCGTTATTATTTGCTTCCGCAGCAGCGGTAGTGACAAGAATATGGGTGATTGGAGAACAATATATTGTAGATTTTAAAGACATCCAGCATTTTGAGCTGGGCAATATCTTATTTTATGTTGCTTTAGGAATTTTGGCTTCTTTGGTTTCAGTGTATTTTTCAAAAATTTATTTTACAACCGAAAATCAATTCCGTAAAGTGAAAAACGACTATCTAAAAGTGATTGTTGGCGGAGTAATTCTGGGCGTGCTCACCTTTTTGGTGCCTCCATTATACGGGGAAGGCTTTTCATTTATGAACAACCTTATTGCTCAAAACTACGATCGAGCCTTAGATACTTTCCTATACAAAGATAGTATTGAGAGTTCTTGGGTAATTCTTTTCTTGATCTTCGGACTTATTCTGCTGAAGCCTATAGCTACTTCAGTAACTTTAGGCAGTGGTGGAGTAGGAGGTATTTTTGCGCCTGTTTTATTTTTAGGTGCCGTTACCGGAAGCTTTTTCGTGAACATTTGTAAACAACTCGGTTTTTATCTGCCTTCTAGTAATTTTACCATGGTAGGCATGGCTGGGCTTATGGCTGGAGTTTTACAAGCACCACTTACCGCCATGTTTTTAATTGCCGAAATTACTGGGGGTTATGAGTTATTTATTCCGTTAATGATTGTAGTGGGAATTTCTTTTGTAGTTTCTAAATCCTTTAGCGATAGTAATATTTACACCAAAGAGTTAAAAGATAACAACGCATTGATTACCCATAATAAGGATCAAGCTGTGCTTACTTTACTAAAATTGGATCGCATCATCGAAGAGAATTTTATCAAGCTAAAGCCAGAAATGACTCTAAAAGAGATGTTGTTTAGCGCGGTGGTAAAATCGAAGAGAAATTTATTCCCGGTAGTAAATGAAAATGAGGAATTGGTGGGTGTGATTACCCTAGATGATATTAGAGAAATGATGTTTGATACCTCGATGCACGAAACGGTTTTAGTCGAATTTTTAATGCACGATGCGCCAGATTATATTTTCTACGGAAAAGATGATATGCAAATGGTGATGAGTAAATTCCAGAACAGTGGTGCTTGGAATTTGCCCGTGATTAAAGACGGAAAATATATTGGTTTTGTATCAAAATCTAAAATGCTAACGGCTTACCGCCGGAAATTAATTACCTATTAGAAATGAAATACGTTATTATAATACTTTTTATTGCCATAAGCATAACGCTAGGAACTGGGATTTATCTAACTCAAGCAGAAGTAGATTTTAAGCTGGGAGGAATTCTCATAGGTTCTTCTCTAGGAACAGGAATTTTCGTTTGGATACCTTTATTTTTATACTACAGATCTAAGGGAAGAAATTTAAAAGACTATATGCTTACCCCAGAGAATATTAAAAAAATGCGAGATAAAAGCATAGATTAAAACACTCACACTCAATTAATTTTGAATTTTTTCATCTTATTTTTATTTTAATAATCATATTTAAATTGTAGGTTTGTTCTTTATTAATATATTATTTTATTACAATGGAAGGTACAGTTAAATTTTTCAATGAGTCTAAAGGATATGGATTCATTACCAACGAAGACACAGGAAACGACATTTTTGTTCACATTTCAGGTTTAGATTCTGAAAACTTAAATGAAGGAGATCGTGTAGAATACGAAGAAAGCGAAGGAAGAAAAGGATTGACAGCGACAAATGTTCGCATCATCGACTAATACATATTTAGTATTGATTTTCAAAGCACCACTTTTTAAGTGGTGCTTTTGTTTTGTAGCATATCAGTCAAGAATCAAGATAAAGATTCTTTTTGTTGAAGGAACTCAGCATATATAAAATAGAATTGCTATTTTCCTCTAACCTCAAATTAGCAGAGCGTTCTATTTTCTTAGTCAGAAACGACTAATTTTATTACCTTTAGATGATGCAAAAAGAATGTTTAGAATGTAAAGAAAAAATTGTGGGCAGGATCGATAAGAAATTCTGCAGCGATTACTGTCGCAACGCCTATAATAATCGGTTAAATAAAGATTCTAATAATTTGGTAAGAAATACCAATAACCGATTGCGTAAAAACTACCGCATTCTTCAAGATCTCAATCCAGATAAAAAATCAAAAACCACCAAAAATAAACTATCCTCTTTAGGCTTTGATTTCGAATTGGTGACTAGCATTTATACCACAAAAAAAGGCACTGTATATTACTTCGTATATGACCAAGGTTACTTGCCTCTAGAAAATGAATATTACGCCCTAGTAAAGAGAACAGATTAAGATGAAAACTACGATTAGCAGTATTTTGGTACTTCTTTTTTTAGCGCTTATTTCCTACTTTAGTATCGTGGGTTTGCAGCCTTCAGCCACTTATTTTGAAGATCATAAAGACACTTCCTTTTCTACTTCCAATGCTTTAACCCATGTGAAAAAAATTGCAAATCAACCGCACGCAATTGGCACCAAAGCCCATAGTAAAGTTCGAAATTACATCGTACAGCAATTGCAGGATTTAGACCTCGCGGTGCAAACTCAAAAAGGTTATGATTTTAATAATTACGGAGTCATCACTGCCCCAGAAAATATTATTGCTAAAATAGAAGGAACCCATCCTAACCGCCCTGCTTTATTGGTAATGACGCACTACGATAGTGCGGTGCATTCTTCTCGGGGTGCCAGTGATGCTGCCTCTGGAGTGGGTGTGATTCTAGAAATTTTACGGGTTTTCTTAGCAGAAAATACTCCGCCCAAAAATGATGTCATTATTTGTTTTACCGATGGGGAAGAAGTGGGTTTAAGTGGTGCGGGGCTCTTTGTTAAAGAACATCCTTGGGCCAAAAATATTGGTTTGGTTTTAAATTTTGAAGCCCGCGGCAGTGGCGGTCCTTCCAATACAATTCTCGAAACCAACAGCGGAAATTCTAATTTAATTAAGGCTTTCGCCGAAGCAAATCCACGTTTTCCTGTAGCCACTTCCTTAATGTATAGCGTGTATAAAAAGCTACCTAATGATACCGATGCTACGGTTTTTAGAGAAGTAAACAACACGCCAAGTTTCTTTTTTGCCTTTATAGACGACCATTTCGATTATCATACGGCTAGAGATACGCCTCAAAATTTAGACACAGCATCTTTGGTGCATCAAGCCACTTACTTGCAAGCGCTACTGCCGTATTTTTCACAATTAGATTTAAATACGCTTCACGCGGAAAGGGACGAAGTTTATTTTAATTTCTTTGGTCTTGATTTGGTGCATTATCCTTTTGCTTGGATTATTCCTATGCTTATTCTGGCTTGGCTTCTCTTTTTAGGTTTCTTCCTTTACGGCACGAGGAAAAAATTATTCATCCTCTCTGAAGTTACTAAAGGATTTTTGCCTTTGCTGAAATCGCTTTTCTTCGGAATTTTAACTACTTATGCTTTAACCTATCTGCTTCCAAAAATGTACGATTCGGTGTTGGAGAATCAAAATGATTTTCCGTTTAACGGACATTTATATATTGCAGTAGGCGTGGCTTTAACCTTAGCTTTTTTGCTTTATTTTTACAGAAAATACACTTTTAAAACACCTGAAGCCAATAAAGGCGTCATGGTTTCTTTTTTACTTTTATGGCTTATCATCCTTACGCTTATTGCTTTTGTACTTAAAGGCGCAGCCTATTTTATGATTCCGTTTTTCTTTAGCTTGGCTTCTTTTGTCTTGTTGCTTTTTAATCAGAGAAACCCATTTATACATTTAGTGTTGGGAATTCCTGCATTGGTTTTATTAGTGCCTTTGGTTCAGTTTTTTCCTATAGGTTTGGGCTTAAGTAAGCTCTTTATTAGTGCTCTGTTTGTGGTACTTATTTTCGGATTAATTTGGCCAGTAATGGCAAGCTTAAAGTTTAAAAAAGTGGGAGTGGTTATTTTTGGTTTGCTTGCGGTAGTTTTAATTATCGCAGCTCACACTAAAGCTGACTTTAGCAGTGAAAGCCCCAAACCCAATAGCTTGGTTTATTTGCTAGATACAGATACGCAAAAAGCAAGTTGGCATACTTACGATTTGATTTTGGACGCGTACACCAAGCCTTATTTTACAGAGAAAAGCATTCAGAATGATTCGGTAATTTTTGATAGTAAATACCAGAGTCAATTTACCTATTCCGCGGCAGCGCCAACTATAGAAATTTCCGAAGCAGAAACTCAAGTAGAAATTTTAAATAAAAACAAAACCTTTACGGAATATGAGGTGAAAATAAGTCCACAGCGAGAAGTGAATCGGATGGAAATTTTTCTAGATCAGCAAGAAATTATTGAAGACTTACAAGTCAATGGAAAAAGTACACCTGCGCAACAAATGCCTTTTTATAAAAATAGAAATTCTAATAAATTACTTACCTATTTTGCGGTAGACCGAGATACGTTGAGGTTAAAGCTGAAATTAAAAAGCACTGTTTCAACTCCAATTTTACAAGTCTATGAAGCTAGTTATGATTTGCTTGACCATAAAACTTTAGACATTGTACCAAGAAATGAGAAGATGATGCCGCGTCCTTTTGTGTTGAATGACGTCATCATCACCAAACAAAAAATACGCTTAGAATGAAAAAATACCTTTTTAAATACGGATTTTTACTGGGTGCTTTACCCGTTTCTCTCTTAACGGAATTGTGTTTTTACTTTTTCTATGAAACAGAATTTTCTATAAAACGTCTCCTGTTCTTATTGGTTTTCAATTCTATCTTTTGGGTTGGAATTTCGTATTGGCAATGGAGAAAAAAACAACATAAAAATGAAAAATAAGATAGCCATTTTAGGATGTGGTTGGTTGGGATTTCCCTTAGCTCAAAAACTGATAGAAGAAGGATATGAGGTAAAAGGAACGACTACGACTTCTGGTAAATTAGAAAAATTAGAGCAAGCAGGAATTCAGCCTTTTCTGATTTCCTTAACGGAAGAAAAAGTGACAGGAAACACCAAAGATTTTCTTAGTGATATTGAAACCTTAATTATTGATATTCCACCAGGATTACGCCGCAACTCCGAAGAAGATTTTGTACAAAAAATGCAAAATTTCTTAACGGAAGTAAAGAAAAGTGATGTCAAGAATGTGATTTATGTGAGTTCTACTTCCGTTTTTGATGGTGATGAAAGCATTCCTACTTTTAAAGAAAGCGATGTCCCAAATGGAAGTTCTTCTAAAGCAAAGCAATTGATTGATGTAGAAAACTTGTGGAAAAATAACGATACTTTCTTGAGTGCAATAGTTCGTTTTGGTGGCTTGGTTGGTGAAGACAGGCATCCTGCAAAATACTTGGCAGGAAAAAAAGATGTAAAAAATCCCCATGCTCCTGTAAATATGATTGCTCAAAAAGATGCGGTGGCTTTGCTTCTTCAGTGGATAAAAAATCCCGTTGCTGGAATTTTTCACGGCGTGTATCCAGAGCATTCAAACCGAGAAGATTATTATTCCGCGAAAGCGAAAGAAAAAGGCTTAGCAGCACCTCAATTTACTGCCAAAGAAGTTTCTAAAGGAAAGCAAATAAGCTCTAAAGAAACCTCTAAAACATTAGATTTTGTTTTTAATTTTTCAATTTAATTGCTGATTAAAGCTGTTTTTCATTGTATTAGAAATTTTGTGATGATAATTAAGAATCGTAGAAAATTCCGAAGAAAAATTTTTCCTGAATTTTCCTATGATATATTACAGGAATTTTTTCACGGGTGGTACACAACCACCCCATTTTACACAAGTGAAAATACCCCTGCTTTTCTAAGGAGGGGAGCTTTTAAATTTGGGTATAAAAAAACTGCTCGCAATAAATTACGAGCAGTTGATACATTAATGTGGATAAAAAACTAAGTTTGATTTGATTTCTAGTCTCTAATGTCTAGCATCTAAAGTCTAAAATATAGCCTCTAGTCTCTACCATATAGCAACTCTATCTTTAGGTGCTACATACATAGAATTTCCTTCTTTAATATCAAAAGCTTCATAAAAAGCTTCTACATTTTGTAAAGGTACATAAGCTCTGTATTTTCCAGGAGAATGTGGATCTGTTTTTACCTGAGAGCGTAAAGCTTCATCTCTTACTTTGGTTCTCCATACGGTAGCCCAAGAAAGGAAGAAACGTTGTTCTGGTGTATAACCATCAATATTATCTGGTCTTCCGTGCTCTTTGTAGTACCGTTGTAAACCATCATAAGCAGCAAGAACACCACCTAAATCTCCAATGTTTTCTCCTAAGGTAAATTTCCCGTCGATAAAAACAGAATCTAAAACTTCAATATCACTGTATTGCTTGGCTAATTTTTCGCCACGTTTAGTAAATTCTTCCAAATCTTTATCTGTCCACCAGTTGTTTAGGTTTCCATCTGAGTCAAAACGTGCTCCGCTATCATCAAAAGCATGAGAGATTTCATGACCAATTACAGCTCCAATTCCGCCGTAGTTTACAGCAGCATCAGCTTTGTAATTGTAGAAAGGAGGTTGTAAAATCGCCGCTGGAAATACAATCTCGTTAAACATCGGGTTAAAATAAGCATTTACTGTTTGCGGAGACATTCCCCATTCGGTCTTATCTACAGGCTCGTTAATTTCAGAAAGGTTTTTCTTATAACTCCAGTCAGATACGGCAACCATATTGGCGTAATATCCATTTTCATTGTTTACTGCTAATTTGGAATAATCTTCAAACTCATCTGGATATCCAATTTTTACCGTAAACTTGTCTAATTTTTCAATCGCTTTTAACTTGGTGCTATCGCTCATCCAATCTAATTTTTCAATACGATCTTGATAAGAAGCAATCACGTTTGCAATCATTTCTTCGGCTTTTGCCTTCGCTTCTGGCGGAAATTTCTCATCTACATACAATTGTCCCAAAGCTTCTCCAATGCTATTGTTTACTGTAGATAAAGCACGCTCATCTGCTGGCAATTGTTTTTTAGCTCCGTTTAAACGCTTGCTGTAAAAATCCCAATTGGCTTTGTCCAATTCTGTAGTTAACATACCAGCAGCATCGTTTACAGTTGCCCAACGAGTAAGGGTTTTAATCAATTCGATATCCCCTTCGGCTAAAATAGATTGCAACTCTTTCATATATTTTGGTTGCATTACAATTACCGTATCAATGTCTTTTTCTACGCCTAAATCATCAAAATATTTTTTCCATTCAATGGCAGGAACCATTTTTTGAAGCTCTGCAATAGAACGCGGATTGTTGAATTTTCTAAAGTCACGACTCTCTACTTTATCTAAACGTGGCGTAGCTAAACGCGTTTCAAAAGCTAAAATAGCATCGGCTTGTTCTTTTACCGCAGCTTCTTCCTCGCCAATAAGTTGTAACATACGTGCGATATGCGCTTTGTAATCTTCTCTAATTTCTTTAGACTCTGCATCTGTATTGGTGTAGTAATCACGATCTGGTAAACCTAAACCTCCTGTAGAAAGGTAAGCAGCGTTCATATCAGAATTAGAAGGATCAGAATATGCTCCTAAACCAAAAAACGGAGTAGAAATTGTGTTGGGATTTTTTGCCATCACTTCTTGTAAGTCAGCCACACTTTTAATAGATTCAATTTTTTCTAATGCAGGCTGTAGCGGAGTGAGACCAGCCTTATCTCTTGCATCCATATCTAATTTAGATTCAAATAAGAAAATGGCTTTAGCTTGGTCTGTATCTGCCGCGTAAGCACCGCTATCTTTGGCTTTTTTAATAATGGCCAAAACATCTTTTACTGTACTTTGTCTAAGTACTTGAAAACCTCCCCAAGAGGTTCTCTCGTCAGGAATTTTGGTATTTTTCATCCAAGTTCCATTCACGTAATTGTAAAAATCGTTTTTTGGACTTACCAAAGTATCCATATACTCTAATTCAATCCCGGGATTTTTTTGTTCGGCTTGAGCTAGGTCTTTATCCGTTTTAGAACCTTCTTCTTTACAAGAAAGAACCGCTAAAGATGCAGCAGCGACAAGCAAACTTTGTTTAAGTGTTATTTTCATGAGTTGATTATTTATTGGTATTAGTAATGAGTAATTAAAATTGTTACAGTTTATGGTGTTATTTTTATGTTTTTTATAAATTTTGATTCAAAATCTTTTTTAAGTTTTACTACGGAAGAAACCTGTTCATTGGGAATTGTAATCGAAAGTACATAGTGTTTGATTTTCCAACCATTTTTTGTTTTCTTCAACACGCCAGAACCACGGCAAATTCCCATTTGGGTTTCTAGTAATTCATCAAACCAAGCGATTTCTTTCTCTATAAAAATGTGACGTTCTAAAGACGTGAAACTCCAAGCTTTTCCGTTATCAAAATGGGGTTTTGCATAAGCTTCAAAATCTTTTCTTTCTCAATTTTCGGTAGGGTCGGTGCCAATAAAGATGGCATCTGCAGTCATTAAAGAAAAGTAATCTTCATATTTTGCTTCGGCTGCAGCCTGATGCCAATCATCTACTACGCGATTAATCTGCTTTTGTGTTTTTTGAGCTGTGAGCTGGAAACTTAGTCCTAAACAAAGTATTAAAAAAGTAAACGTTCTCATGAGATGGTATCTTTTTTAAGTTGCTGAATGCTGTCTTGTTGCTGAATTCTTTTTTCTATTTCTTCTTCAAATTCTTCCAAAGTTTTAAGGAAAACCTCATTCAATTGTGTTTTTAAATTCTGAAAAGCAATCATCAACTCTTTCGCCTCTTTGGTAATTAGTTTGTTGTCAAAATTGGTTTTTGAAGTTTCTTGCACCAAAACACTAGCTTTGGTGTACATTACATTGATTCTCGCTCTAATTGGAACCTCTCTAAAAATTGGCGGAATCGTAGAAATTAATCCAGCGCTGGTTTCTTTTAGATTGTTGCTGCTGTTCACAATCTCCTGGATGCTAGAATATTGCAAATCGGCAATTTCATTTTCAAAAGTTAGAAATTCTGGCCATTGAGATACGCTGTCTCTCGCTTCCGCGGAAAGCGAAACATTTTTAATATCGGCTATTTGTACATTTTCTTTTAACTGAATTGCCTTCTTTTCTTGAAAGCTTTCCAATGCTTTTTGCTGCTTTTCATCCTCATCACAGCTTGTCCACAAAAGGAGTGGAATAATTAGCATTAACTTAAAAAATAGAGATTTAAGGTTTTCCATAAAAAACATAATATCGCCGAAAGATACGGAATTTTTTAAGGAGCCCAATTTAGGCTTTTCAATTTTGTATTGAGGTATAAAAGTCGTTCTTTTGAAAAGCGAAAAAAGAAGTGCAAAATAAATTAAAATTTCAACTCATTATGGCTATAAAGACACTAATTATAGGAGCTTGCGGGCAAATAGGAACAGAACTTACTTTGGCATTGCGCGAAAAACATGGCAATGAAAATGTAATTGCTAGTGATATTAGAGAAGGAAGTAAGTCTTTAATGTCTTCTGGGCCTTTTGAAGTTTTAGATGCTACCAACTACAAAGCGATTGAAGATATTGTTTTGCATTACGAGGTAGAGGAAGTGTATCTTATGGCAGCCATGTTGAGCGCTACCGCAGAGAAATTCCCGATGAGAGGTTGGGAATTAAATATGAACTCGCTTTTTAACGTCCTTAATCTAGCCAAAGATAAAAAAGTATCTAAAGTTTTTTGGCCTTCAAGTATTGCTGTTTTTGGTCCTTCAACCCCCAAATTTGATACGCCACAAACTACGGTGATGGAGCCAACGACCGTTTACGGAATAAGTAAGCAAACCGGAGAACGTTGGTGTGAATATTACTTTAATAAATATGGCGTAGATGTAAGAAGTATTCGTTACCCAGGTTTAATTAGTTATAAAACCATGCCTGGCGGAGGAACTACGGATTATGCAGTAGAAATTTATCACGAAGCTTTAAAAGAAGGAAAATATACGTCCTTTTTAAGCGAAGAGACTGCGCTTCCTATGATGTTTATGGACGATGCCATTAAAGCGACCACTTCGTTAATGGAGACTAATGCAGATAACTTAACAATTCGTTCTTCGTATAACCTTGGCGGAATTAGTTTTACTCCAAAAAAATTGGCAGCAAGTATTCAAAAAGAAATTCCAGATTTCAAGATTGATTACGCACCAGACTTTAGACAACCTATCGCTGATTCTTGGCCTTCAAGTATAGATGATTCTCAGGCTCAAAAAGATTGGAACTGGAAACACGAGTACGATATCGATAAAATGACCAAAACGATGTTGGCAGGTTTGCGTAGTGAATAACTTTTGAGATATTTTACTTGCAAGGTTAATGGGATATGACCGTAAAAAATAAGCAAAAAAAAACCGAGGATTTTCCTCGGTTTTTTTTTGGTTATTTTAAAAGTTACTCATTTCTAGGGGTAAATTCTCCTCGTTCATATAAAGAATCATCTTCAGGATATTTTTCTTTATGCTCTCGGTTATAACTGCGCAAGACATTGTTTTCATAGGTTCTGTCAATTGGTGTATTAGGCTTAACCCTTTTCGTTTCAGCAAAAGTTTGATGATTTATTTTGTCTGAATAAACGACCTTATCATCTTCATTTAATCTGGCCAAACCAATAGGAATAATTAAATGATTTTCGCCATCATCGTTAAGAAACTCGTGTACATCATCCTTATTTGCTGCGCTTCCGTAGGGTTTATGATTAGCTTCGATAATAGATTTTTCTACCTCTACGTCTAAATATACAACGCGTTCAGAATTTTTATTCACTAAAAGACTATCCACTTTCCCTATAACACGGTGGTCTTTATCTTTTACTTCCCATCCGCGAACATCAGAATAACCATCTTCTACCGTATAGTCTGAAAGCTCATTGAGGTAATATAAATTTTTATTTTTCTTGTCCATAATTATTTTGTATTGAAGTTAATAAATCGCCAGCTTTTGTAAAGAATGCTTTTACATCATTTTTTTGGTCTAAGGTTGGCGTATCTACTTTAATATTTGAAACTGCATCATTTACTGCTTCCAATTGACTATCTAATTGAGGAAATTTCTCAGTCTGAATAGTCTTTAGAGCATTGGTAATATTACCAGCTGCATCTTTTATCTTATTGGCGTGAGACAGTGATTGTGGATCATTAGTAATTTCATTAGATAATTTATTGGCAGCATTCAAATCTGCATCAATATTAATATCTAATTCATCTGCTGTTTCTTTCGTAGCAGCAATCAACTTTGTTAATGCTGCACTTGAAAACTCATGATCGACTGTCATATTGGGATCTGAGATAAAAGTAGTGTAAGCATTAATATCTTTAGCATCTCTAAGATGAATGGTATCACTCATGGTTTGATTCACAGTATCTTTTTCTACAACTTGTTCTGTAGTGGTAACAGTATCATCTACATCATCCATATCATCTGTACCATCATTGGCAAAGACTAAGAAATAAATAATTGCTGCGAGAATGAGAATTCCCAATATCCAAGGCCAAATAGGAGCCTTCTTTTTAATTTTGATTTCAGCCATAATAAATTGAATTTTAGGTTAGTATACTTTTTTATTTCTGCTAAAGTACTTTTTTGAAGCTTTAATTGTCAAAAATGATTGAGAAATATTTGTTAAATAGCAATTAAAGAATTGCCAACGTATTTGGCTAGAAACTAAAATAAAATTTAATATTTATAATTAACTTAGATCTATAAGTAAATTAAGTCTAAATATTTTATAGATAATGCATTGAAAACACTATGAACTTACAATTAGCTCTGGCTTGAGGAAAATATACTTCGTTTTTAAGCGAAGAGACGGCGCTTCCTATGATGTATGTGGACGACGCTATTAAAGCGACAATTCGTTCATGGCGACTAATGCAGATAACTTAACAATTCGTTCTTCGTATAATCCTGGCGGAATTAGTTTTACTCCAAAGAGAATTTATAGCGTATTGATAATCTTGGCCGCTGCTTTTAGAGTTTCATCTTTTTTGGCGAAACAAAATCGCAGCATGTGATCGTCTTGTTTGTTCTTATTAAACACCGAAATGGGAATCGTAGCCAAACCTTTTTCTTGGATGAGTCTTAGAGCAAAGTCGGTGTCTTTTTCTTGTGAAATATTTTTGTAGGAAGCTGCCTGAAAGTACGTCCCTTCTGAAGGCGTAAACTCTAATCTTGACTCTTTGATAAGCGATAAAAAGTAATCTCTTTTCTGCTGATAAAAATCTCCCAACTGCATATAATGCTTTTCTTCCTGTAAATAATTGTTAATGGCTACTTGCATGGGATGGTTAACGCAAAAGACATTGTACTGATGTACTTTATTAAACTCCTTCATCATGGCTTTAGGCGCTACACAATAGCCCAATTTCCAGCCTGTCACATGAAAGGTCTTGCCAAAAGAGTAAGTGATAAAAGAACGTTCTGCTAATTTGGGAAAACGCGCTACGCTGTAATGCTGTTGGTCGTCATATACCAAATGCTCATAGACTTCATCGCTTAAAATAAAAATATTAGTGTTTTCTACAAGTTGTTGAAGCTGCTCTAAATCTTTTTTCTGAAGTATTTTTCCGCTGGGATTATGTGGAGAATTAATAATAATCATTTTCGTTTTCGAAGAAATCTTGGCAGCCACTTCTTCCCAATCGATTTTATAGCTTGGCGCTTGCATTTGAATGAGCACGGGTTTCCCTCCGTAAAGTTCAATCGCAGGTTCGTAGCAATCGTAAGCGGGTTTAAAGACAATTACTTCATCTTCGGCTTTTATAAAAGCCGAAATAGCCGTAAAAATAGCTTGAGTCGCACCAGCGGTGAGGGTAATGTTGGTTTCGGGTTGGTAATTGCTTCCGTAAAGAGTATTGAGCTTTTGGCATAAGGTTTTGCGCAAAGAAAAAATTCCCTGTAAAGGTGCATATTGATTTTTGCCATTTTGTAAAGCTTTAAAAACTTCTTCCAAAAGCACAGGATCTGGACTATAATTAGGAAAGCCCTGCGATAAATTAATCGCTTGATGCTCGTGCGCCAATTGACTCATTTTGGTAAATATGGTAGTTCCTATATGCGGAAGTTTGGAAGTGGGAAGTTTCATAAAATTGATTTTGAAATAAAATAAAAACAAAAAACCCCAAATTCAAAAGAATTTGAGGTTTTAAAATATATAGTTTAAACGGATTAACCTTCTGTAGTAGCGCCCATATATTCTCTATTCATACGAGCAATATTCTCTAAAGAAATTCCTTTAGGACATTCTATTTCACAAGCTCCTGTATTACTACAATTACCAAAGCCTTCTTCATCCATTTGTCTTACCATCGCTTGTACACGTTCTGCAGCCTCTACCTCTCCTTGCGGTAGTAAAGCATACTGAGAAACTTTAGCTGAGGTAAATAGCATAGCACTAGCATTTTTACAAGCTGCAACACAAGCTCCGCAACCAATACAAGTAGCAGCGTTAAAAGAGTCGTCTGCATTTTCTTTATTTACGGGCGTAGCATTTGCATCTACCGTATTTCCTGAAGTGTTTACAGAAACGTACCCTCCGGCTTGTTGAATACGATCAAAAGAAGAACGGTCTACAATTAAATCTTTTATTACAGGAAAAGCTTTTGCTCTAAAAGGCTCAATAGTAATGGTTTCTCCATCTTTAAAAGTTCTCATATGCAGTTGACAAGTCGTGATTAAACGATCTGGCCCGTGCGGTTCTCCGTTAATTTGTAAAGAACAAGATCCACAAATCCCTTCACGGCAATCGTGATCAAATTCTACGGGCTCTTCCCCTTTAGTTACCAACTCTTCATTCAGTATATCTAGCATTTCTAGAAAAGACATATCTCCCTCGATACCGTCGATAGGATAATCGACCATCTTTCCTTTTGTCTTGGCATTATCTTGGCGCCATATTTTTAGTGTAAGTTTCATATCTCTAATTTGATTAAAAAATTTGAAAATAAGCTCATTCAAATTAAGCTATTTCAAATTTTCAAATTATTTATAACTTCTCGTTTTCAATTCAATATTATTAAAAGTAAGCTCTTCTTTATGTAACCTCGCATCGCGTGGGTTACCAGTATATTCCCAAGCAGCTACATATTTAAAGTTTTCATCATCTCTTAAAGCTTCTCCCTCTTCCGTTTGGTACTCCTCTCTAAAGTGACCTCCACAAGATTCATCTCTATGCAAAGCATCTTTAGCAAAAAGCTCTCCTAATTCTAAGAAATCAGCTACACGACCAGCTTTTTCAAGCTCGGCGTTTTTGGTACCTTCTTTCCCAGTCACCTTTACATTTGCCCAAAAATCTTCGCGTAAAGCTTTAATTTCATCTAAGGCAGATTGTAAGTCGGTCGCATTTCTGGCCATTCCACACTTGTTCCACATGATCTTCCCTAATATTTTGTGGTAATGATCTACAGAGTGTTTTCCACTCGCTTTCATCAAGCGATCAATTTTATCTCTAACGTCCTTCTCGGCAGCATCAAATTCAGCAGAATCTGTTGGGATTGCTCCTGTTCTAATGTCTTTAGAAAGGTAATCTCCAATGGTGTAGGGAAGCACGAAATAACCATCGGCTAAACCTTGCATTAATGCCGAAGCCCCTAAACGGTTTGCACCGTGATCAGAGAAGTTAGCTTCTCCCGTCGCATAGCAGCCAGGAATAGTGGTTTGTAGGTTGTAATCTACCCAAAGACCTCCCATAGTATAGTGTACCGCTGGGTAAATCATCATTGGTGTTTCGTATGGATTCTGATCTACAATCTTTTGATACATTTGGAATAAGTTACCGTATTTAGATTCGATAATCTCTTTTCCTAGTTTAGTAACTTCTTCTTCCGAAGGATTTTTATGTCCGTGTTTAAAAGCGGCCTCTTTTCCGTAACGCTCAATTGCGCTCTTAAAATCAAGGTAAACTGCCGCTCCCGTTTTATTTACTCCAAAGCCAGCATCACAACGTTCTTTGGCTGCTCTAGAAGCCACATCACGCGGTACTAAGTTACCAAAAGCGGGATATCTTCTTTCTAAGTAGTAATCTCTTTCGTCTTCGCTCAAATCGGTAGGCTTCTTTTTGCCTTCACGAATTGCTTTTACATCTTCTTTAGTTTTAGGCACCCAAATTCTTCCATCATTACGAAGAGACTCAGACATCAACGTTAATTTTGATTGGTGATCTCCCGAAACTGGAATACAAGTAGGGTGAATTTGTGTATAACAAGGGTTAGCAAAGTAAGCTCCTCTACGGTGTGCTCTCCAAGCTGCCATTACATTACTTCCCATCGCATTGGTCGATAAGAAAAATACGTTTCCGTATCCTCCAGAAGCAATCACTACAGCGTGAGCCGAGTGACGTTCAATTTCTCCCGTTACCATATCTCGTGCAATAATTCCTCTCGCTTTTCCGTCAACTAACACTAAATCCATCATTTCATGACGGTTGAAAGACTGAATCTTTCCGCGGTTAATCTGGCGGTTCATCGCAGAATAGGCTCCTAATAAAAGTTGCTGTCCAGTTTGACCTTTAGCGTAAAAAGTTCGAGATACCAACACCCCTCCAAAAGAACGGTTGTCTAATAACCCACCATATTCACGCGCAAAAGGAACTCCTTGAGCCACACATTGATCAATAATATTTCCAGAAACTTCGGCAAGACGGTAAACGTTAGCTTCTCTAGAGCGGTAATCTCCACCTTTTACGGTATCATAAAATAAACGGTAGTTAGAATCTCCATCTCCCTGATAGTTCTTAGCAGCATTAATTCCGCCTTGAGCGGCAATAGAGTGCGCACGACGAGGAGAATCTTGGTAGCAAAACGTTTTTACATTATAGCCTAATTCTGCCAAAGTCGCAGCAGCACTACCTCCTGCCAAACCTGTACCCACCATAATCACATCTATATTACGTTTGTTGGCAGGGTTTACCAGGTTAATTTCGTTTTTATGTTTGGTCCATTTATCGGCCAAAGGGCCTTCTGGTATTTTTGAGTCTAAAATTGACATAATCTTATGAATTATAGGTGATTAATATAGTGAAATATGGCTATAAAAATGAACCCTAATGGAATAATAATAGCAAAGGCTTTAGTGAAACCTTGTAAGGCTTTTGAATATTTGTTGTTAAATCCAACCGATTGGAAGGAAGAAGCAAAACCGTGCAATAAGTGTAACATCAAAAAGATGAATGAAATCACATAAAGACCCACTCTTATTGGGTTTTCAAATTTTGCGATCGTTTCCTCATAATAACGTGTAGGGTCATCTGGATTGGATTCAACATATTTATGCACTAATTCTGGAAACCAGAAGTCATAAAAGTGTAAACCTAAGAAAGCTAAAATTACAATCCCAGAATAGATCATATTTCTAGACATCCAGCTAGAGTTAGCAGAGCCATTGTAGTTTTTGTACCCTATATCTCTTGCATTTCTATTTTGAATTTCTAAGGTAAGTCCCATAATAAAATGAAAAACCACACCAAAAATCAATATAGGTTGTAAGATAGCTTGCACTACAAAGTTGGTTCCCATAAAGTGAGAAAACTCATTAAATATTTCGGGACTAATGACCGATGTAATATTAATGGTAAAGTGTTGCAGTAAGAAAAAGACAAGAAAAAGTCCAGATAATGCCATAGCAAATTTTCTTGCTACAGACGATTTTAAAATTCCACCCATTGGTTAAAAATGTTTAAGTAATAAAATATCTACAAAAGTACATTGGAGTAGGCTCATAGACAAACTTTAAGCCGTCTTTGACCTAATTTAGAACTAGTATTAACAATTTTATACCGCTTGTGGAAGTAAACTATCATCTCTTTTTTTGCCAAAAACAGTAATATAGCATATAAGACGAAGATAAATTTATGTTCATTTGGATACTATTCCTTTCAATTTTGCTAGTATCTTAACAATTTTAAAAGCTTTAATTTAGTATCTTACCCAGTATAATATGGGCGCAACCCTATCGGGTCAGGCTATTCGTTACAACTCCGTTGGCTTAAAAAGCCATCCGGGGTTTTCACTGCTATCCTTTGCGCAAAAAAATGAGTTTTATCTCTATGGATTTTATAGATTATTATCAACTTTTGGGAATCGATAAATCGGCTAGCCAGGCAGAAATCAAAAAAGCTTACCGCAAGATGGCAAGAAAACACCATCCAGATTTACATCCCAATGATGCCGATGCACAAAAAAGATTTCAGCAACTCAATGAAGCGAACGAGGTTTTAAGCGACCCCAAAAAACGAAAAAAATACGATGCCCACGGTAAAAATTGGGAACAAGCAGAGCAATACGAGCAAGCAAGACAGCAGCAGTCGCGCTCTCAACAATCTTCTAGAGCTGGCGGTTTTAATGGCGGAGAACAATACTCCGGTAATTTTGAGGATGACACGTTTTCTGACTTTTTTGAAGAAATGTTTGGAGGCCGCGCTAGAAGTCAGGGGGCACATAGAAGTCCGCAGTTTAAAGGACAAGATGTGCAAGCAAGGCTTCAGCTTAATTTAACCGATGTTTATAAAAGTCAGAAACAGGTGGTTAACGTCAACGGTAAAAAAATAAGATTTAGCATTCCTGCCGGAGTAGAAAATGAGCAAACCATAAAAATTAAAGGATATGGAGGCGATGGTGTTGAAGGTGGTCCCAAAGGAGATTTATACATTACTTTCCATATTCATAACAATTCCGCTTTTAAGCGAGAAAAAGCAAACTTATATAAAACCATAGAAGTAGATTTATATACCGCATTGTTAGGTGGAGAAATTACGATAGATACCATGGACGGAAAAGTGAAATTGACTTTAAAGCCCGAAACTCAATCTGGAGCTCAAGTAAAACTTAAGGGAAAAGGTTTTTCTAAATATAAGAAAGAGAAAGAGTTTGGAGACTTGTACATTACCTACCAAGTTAAAATCCCGACTCATTTAACCGAAAAGGAAAAGGACTTATTTAAGGAACTTCAAAAACTAAGATCGTGATGGAAAGAGAGTATATAGAAGTAAAAGAGATTTGTGTGGTGTACCAAGTGGAACATCATTTTATACAGCAACTTCGCGATAGTGGTCTTTTAGAGCTGGTTTTGATTGAACAAAAACACTATTTGCCTTACCAGTTTATTCCTAGATTCGAAAAATTGAAGCGTTTACATTACGAGCTAGAAATTAATATAGAAGGATTAGAAGCCATAGAAAATTTATTGGAAAGGGTAGAAAAGCTTCAAGAACAAAACAGGCAATTAAAAAACAAGTTGTCTATTTATGAGTAACGAATTTTAAATCCCTCTAGGAATATCGTTGACTCAAGAATTGTCCAAATCTAGTGCGCGATTGTATCTCGTTTCGTTCAGAACCCTGAAAAAGCTTTTTTCTCGTTGTAAATCTTAGAACAATATTTTTAGATTCGGCACAACCACCCCTTTTCACAAGTGAAAAATTCCCCTTCTTTACTCAAGGAGGGGAGCTTTTAAAAGTATGAAGCAGAAGGCCGTATTAAAAAGTTCCTTCCCTTTTTTAAAGGAAGAGCCTGTGCTGGACGTTAGTCGAAGTATGACATTGCATAGCAATGACGGAGGGGTTTTATACGCAACCAAATCTGGTGCGCGATTGTATCTCGTTCCTTACAAAATCTTGAAAGAGTTTCTTTCTTGTTTTAAACTTTAGAACTACTTTTTTAGATCCGGCACAACCACCCCTTTTTTCACAAGTGAAAAATTCCCCTCCTTTACTCAAGGAGGGGAGCTTTTGCTGAGTTTAACGAAGTACAGTACAATATAATTTAGCTTATAGGAACTACAAGGATTCCTTCCCTTTTTTAAAGGAAGAGCCTGTGCTGGGCGTTAGTCGAAGTATGACATTGCATAGCAATGACGGAGGGGTTTTATACGCAACCAAAGCTAAGTGCTAAAAGAATTTGCTTTTTCATTTTTGGTTGTTTTTAGTGTTAAATATTATGGTATAAATAAGGTATCAAATCGTCCTTTCCTTATTTTAATGGTATCGCCCGTAAAGGGGTCTGGTAAATCCATCTCAAAAGTTCCTGACACGATGTATTCTTGTACATCTAATTTGGTGATGGTTAATTCTCCTGTAAAGTTTTCACTTGTATAAGACGTATTATAATTATTTACATCTGAAACACCCCCCCCCCCTCCATATGCACTACTATCTGTAGATTTTTCTAATAAGTAATTTACATTTTCTAACAAAGTAATATTAGATGACTTTAAATATAAGTTTTGAGGGTAATTATTTTCATTTTCTCCACCAATCCCAAAGTAATATCCACCATCCACATATTGGTAATAGCAGTTAAAATAGGCATTATTGGCAATAAAGGGTTGACCGTTGACCAGACAGGCGAAAATACCACGTCCAATTTGTGTGGCTTTTGGTAATTGGCTTACGGGGTCTTTAACTTGGTCGTCGTCTTTGTTGCAAGCAGTAAAACTAAGTATAGCAAGAAGTAAAATAAGTAAGTTTTTTATAGCAATCTGTCTTTTAGATGTTTAAATATAGAAAAAAAGTTTTCTGTGCTTCTTTTTTAAACAGAAAATTTCTTCTATTAAAAAAATAAGCATAAAAAAACTCCGAATCAATTCCCTTAAAAAGGACTCGATTCGGAGTTTTTTATAAATTGTCATTTCGACCTAGGAGAAATCTTTTTTCTAAGAATAAAGATTCTTCTCTATCCGCATTTAGAAGATCCGCAATCTTTACAAGTCAAGCAGCCTTCTTGGTAAATAAGCGATGTACTATTACAGTTTTCACATTTCTGTTTTGTGGCTTCTGTCCCATCGGCAACGTAGCGTTTTAAGGCTCTGGCAACTCCGTTCTTCCAAGTATTGATGCTTTCGTTGTCTAATTGTAAGCTATTAATCAAGTCAACGGCTTTTACAATCGGCATTCCATGGCGAAGTGTACTAGAGATTAATTTCGCATAGTTCCAAAATTCAGGATTAAACTTATGAGAAAGTCCTTCAATAGTAGTTTTGTAGCCTCTTTTGTTTTCATATTGAAAATCGTAACGCGAAGTTCCGTCTTCATTTCTATTTTTAATAATTACTCCTTCGCCTACCCAACGCGGAATTAAGATTCCGTCTTCATCATCTGCAAAACCTGTAAATATTTCATAAGGTTTGTCATCAATCAATCCAATAAAAGCAATCCATTTGTCTTTGTTGTTTTGAAAGCGTACTACGTCTGCTCTTAAAACCTCAGGACGTTTGGTAGGAAAAGTAGTCAAGGTATCTTTGCTCTCTTCTTTCTTCTCGTCATTAGAGATTAGAACGCCAGAACGCGAACCATCACGGTAGACGGTAACACCTTTACAACCTGCTTGCCAAGCTTCTAAATAAAGCTTTCCTACCAAAGCTTCTGTAGCATCGTTTGGTAAATTGATGGTTACCGAAATAGAGTGATCTACCCATTTTTGTACCGCACCTTGCATTCTTACTTTGCTTAACCAATCTACATCGTTAGAAGTGGCTTTATAATAAGGAGACTTCTCAACGATTTTATTTAATTCTTGCTGACTGTAATTCTTGTCGGTGGCAATGCCATTGATTTCCATCCACTGCTTAAAGCGGTGGTGAAAAACTACGTATTCTTCCCAGCTATCACCTACCTCATCTACAAAATCTACACGTGCATTTTTATCATTAGGGTTTACTTTTCTTCTTCTTTTGTAAACAGGCATAAAAACAGGCTCGATTCCAGAACTCGTCTGCGTCATCAAACTTGTAGTTCCTGTTGGGGCGATGGTTAATAAAGCAATATTTCTTCTACCGTATTCTAGCATATCATAATATAGCTTTTCATCGGCTTCTTTAAGACGAAGTATAAATGGGTTTTCTTTTTCTCTTTCTGAATCAAATATTTTAAAAGCACCTCTTTCTTTTGCAGCATATACCGAAGCACGGTAGGCTTCAATCGCTAGCGTTTTATGAATTTCTACAGAAAAATCATTTCCTTCTTGACTACCATATTGGATACCCAAAGCAGCAAGCATATCGCCTTCCGCAGTAATTCCTATTCCAGTTCTTCTTCCTTCTTCCGCTTTATGCTTAATATTAGACCATAAATTTCTTTCTACCGCTTTAACTTCGTCTGTTTGTGGATCGGCATCAATTTTTGCGAGGATAGCATCTACTTTTTCAAGTTCCAAATCAATAATATCATCCATGATTTTTTGAGCAATCACAATATTCTTTTTGAAAAGCTCAAAGTTAAATTCGGCTTTATCGGTGAAAGGATTTTCTACGTAAGAAAATAAATTAATCGCAAGCAAACGACAAGAATCGTAAGGACAAAGAGGGATTTCTCCACAAGGATTCGTAGAAACCGTTTTGTATCCTAAATCTGCATAACAATCTGGCACCGACTCATTAATAATAGTATCCCAGAAAAGAATACCGGGTTCGGCAGATTTCCACGCATTGTGTACTATTTTCTTCCAAAGTTTATCTGCTTTAATCTCATGGGTATTTTTAGGATTTTCACTAAAAATTGGATATTTCTGAGTGTAATTTTTCCCATCTTTCACTGCTTGCATAAACGCATCGTCCATACGTACAGAAACATTAGCACCTGTTACTTTTCCCTGCTCCATTTTGGCATCGATAAAATCTTCAGAATCTGGGTGATTAATTGATACAGAAAGCATTAAAGCGCCACGACGTCCATCTTGAGCCACTTCGCGCGTAGAATTAGAGTAACGCTCCATAAAAGGAACAATCCCTGTAGAGGTTAAAGCTGAATTTTTTACGGGAGAACCTTTGGGGCGTATATGAGAAAGATCGTGACCAACACCACCTCTTCGTTTCATTAATTGTACTTGTTCTTGATCTATTTTCATTATCCCGCCATAAGAATCAGATTCTCCTTTGTTTCCAATCACAAAACAGTTGGAAAGTGAACCAATTTGATACGGATTACCAATTCCTGCCATCGGACTTCCTTGAGGCACGATGTATTTAAAATCTTTGATGGCGTCAAAAACTTCTTCTTCGGATAACGGATTTGTATATCGCTGCTCGACACGCGCAATTTCTTTTGCGATACGACGGTGCATCTCATTCGGATTTTTTTCGTAGATATTTCCAGCAGAATCTTTAAGAGCGTATTTATTTACCCAAACGCGCGCGGCAAGGTCATCGCCTTTAAAGTATTCTAAAGAAGCTTCAAAAGCTTCTTCTTGGGTGTATTTTTTTAGAGTAGATTGGGCGGCTTTTACTGGCATAAAGTATGGTGTTAATAGTGTTATGTAATGTATATTTTAAAGAAGGTAAATATAGGAATATTGAAAGATTAAATTGAAATTAAATTTTAAAGTTATCAAAAAAAATTGTTAGCAAGTTGATATTCAGTTTTCTAATATTGGCAGCGGGTAAAAAAGTTCACAAATTGTGAATTTTATTTTGGAATTGTCATTTCGTTTATTTTAAGTAAAATCTTTCTATTTTTCCTAAAAAAGCTGAATCCTTAGCACTCAATATTTTAGATTCTAAACGCTGCAATGGGAAAGAATTTGCGCTGCCGCGGAAGTATATGTAGATTATTTATTTGTGTAGAATTACATCAAATTTTTACAGAATTCATAATGGTAAAAAAACAAGCCCAAATTATTTTCTAATCACTAGAAAATAATTTGGGCTTAAAAAAGAAAGTATTTATCAATTAAAGATACTCTTTATTAGTTTACGAGAACAATTCCGCGAAAGCGTTATTCTTTTACTCGTGTAAAATGCAAGTCACCAAAATCAAAACTGAAGTCGGTGATGGGAGCAATATATTTCATGCGGGCACTTTGGGCTTTTCCTTTTTCATCTAAAGTGAAAAGAACAAACACATCGGCATCAAAACTTCTATTTTTCCATTTGGCTACATAGGTGGTTTCAGAATAAGGTAATAATTCTCCTGTAAGCTGCGGATTTCTTTCTGAAGTGATTTTTAAGGCATTTCCATTTTCAGTAATTGTTACTTTTCCAAACCAAGCATCTTCATAAGTTCCTGTAGTTTGCTGCGCCTTTAAAACCGTCGGTTTGTTTTTGTAACTTTCTACTTTCTGGTAAACTGCTTTTTTTATGCTGTCGTTATAGGTAATCCATTCGTTGTTTCTTTTACTGTTTTTCTCAACCCAGTCTCTGTCTTTATAGCCTAAATAACTGTCTTTTATGGTATTGGTAATGCTGCTAAATGCGCCGCCAATCATTTGGTTAGTCAGTACTACAATCCCTAAATCTAGCTCGGGGATTAAGGTAAATTGGGTTACGGTTCCCAATAAACCGCCTGTGTGAGATACTTGCTTGTAGCCTTTTACATCGCTTACAAACCAGCCAAGAGAATAGCCATAAAAGTGCGTGTTGTAGTCGTTATCTTTGCTCACAGGTAATGGCGTTTGCAATTGCCATAATTGATGCATTTGCTTTTCGCTTAATATACGTTCTCCATTTTGGGTTACGGCGTCGTTCATTAAAAACTTGGCCCAGATGAGCATATCAGTGACGTTACTCATAATTCCGCCAGCGGGATTGGCTAAATCGCTCCAATCATGAGGAATCTGAATTACTTCTCCCTCGGTTCTTGTATGCGCATCAATAATATTCGACTTGTCGGTCACACGGCTATAAGAAGCTTTACTGTTTTTCATCCCTACAGGTTCTAGGATTCGAGTTTCAATAAACTCATCCCAAGTTTTTCCGCTTACGCGATGAATCACTTCTCCCGCAATAATAAACATATTGTTGTTGTATTTAAACTCGCTTCTAAAAGAACTTTCAGGTTCTAGTTGGCTCACATTTGCAAGAACATCGTCTATGGTAAAATCTCCGCCTTCGGGAAAAAACATTAAATCTCCAGCGCCCAGACTTAATCCGCTGCGATGGGTAACCAAATCTCTAACGGTAAATTCTTCGGTAACCCAAGCATCTGGCATTTTAAATTCTGGAATGTGTTTTCTTACCTTATCATCCCAGTTTAATTTACCTTCATCTACCAAAATCCCCAAAGCGAAACATGTAAAACCTTTGGAATTGGAAGCTACGCCTACCAATGTATTTTGGTTCATGTCTTTTTTGTTGGTTAGCGAGCGTACACCGTGACCTTTGGCATAAACTACCTTATCGTCTTTAATTATCCCTACTGAAATGCCAGGAACATCAAAACTTTCTAAGGTGTTTTCAATAAGTCGGTCTAATTTTTTTTCTTTGATTTGCGCCGTAAGGTTTAACGTGAATAAACATAAACCTAGAGATAGAACTTTTACAATTTTCATAGAAATGTATTGTTTTTAGGGAAGAACTCGTTTCAACTTTTAGCGAATGCAAAAAATATAAATGAGTTCTAAAAAAAGAATCTATTTTTGCCGAATGCAAAAATTTATACCTTACAAAAATATACAAATTGCGTATACGGCTCAAGGAAAGGGCGAAACAATCGTACTATTACATGGCTTTTTAGAGAATTCTAGTATGTGGGAAGCGATAACTCCTGTTCTAGAGAAAACGCATAAAGTAATTAGTATTGATTTGCTAGGTCACGGCAACACGCCGCGTTTGGGGTATATTCATACCATGCAAGAAATGGCGCAAACGGTTAATCACGTGCTTCATCACCTTAAAATAGAGCATGCTATTTTTATAGGTCATTCTATGGGAGGTTATGTGGTTCTCGCTTTCGCGGAATTATTTCCGTTAAGAATAAAAAAAATGCTGCTTTTGAATTCTACTCCATTAGCCGATTCTCCCGAACGTGTGGCCAATAGAAACCGAGCCATTCGTTTGGTGAAGCAAAATAAAGATGCATTTGTGAGCATGGCGATTACCAATTTATTTGGAAAAGAAAGCCAAGAGCAATTGCGAGAAAAAATAAACACACTCATTAAAGAAGCTCAGCAAATGCCCACCGAAAATATTGTGGCGGCGATGGAAGGTTTAAAGTCTAGAAAGGACAGAAGCCAAGTTTTAAAAACATTTCTCGGTGAGAAAATATTTCTAGCAGGCGAAGAAGATGAAATTGTACTCTTAGAAAGTTTGCAGCAACTTGCCCAAAAAACCCATACGCCACTTAAGGTTTTTAAAGGCGGACATATGTCACATCTAGAAGCTGAAGAGGAATTGTTGAGGTTTTTCAGAAAACTCGATTAAAAACAAATAAAGTAGTTAATTTGAAAATAAATTCCTTAAAATTTTGTTAAGTCTTTTTTTTTTTTTTTGATTTGCAGCCGTGTTTGGCCAAGCACCCTAAATTTTAATATCAACTTATAAATTAAAAAATGAAAAATTTATTTAAAGTGCCATTTGCTATGTTGTTAGTAAGTGTGTTATTTGTTTCTTGTAGTATAGAAGAGAATGAAAGTAACAAATCAAAATACAAACAAACTGCCTTAGATAGTGAATATGGTTCTAGAGGAGTTCAAGATAATCTATTTGCAAGAGTATTAGAAGACAGTAAAATAACCTATGTAGATGAATTCTCAGAATATTTAAACAATTTGAGATTTCAGCAGATTTCTTTTATTGAAAAGAATTCAAATAATATAGTCTTTGAAGTTAAAAGTTCCAAAGTAATGGTAAATGCAAAATCTATAAATTTATCTGAACAAGTTTTAAAATTATCTAAATTTAAAAATGTATATAAATTAACTGATAATTCTAGTAATTTTTCTGTAAATTTTGATGCAACAAGTTCAATGTGGTCATTAACTCTTGGTGACGAAATAATTCCTTTTTCTGAGTTAAACAATGAAATGATTGATGAACATGAAGACATTAAAAAATATCCTGTTTACAGTGGAATTATCGCTGAGTTTGTCTTTAAACATTTAGAGGTTTTTGATTCAAGTACGGTTTCTGGTAAGCATGAGACTGTAGCAGTAGGATTTCATAATAGTGTAAATAATGCTAATTATTTCTGCGGCAAGTCACACTCAGAAATTTTGGCAAACCATCCGGGGTGGTGTTCGCCAGGAGTATCTATATCTTGTTTGTGGGACGAACATCTTTGTGTTTGTACAGCAGATTATTATTCTGGAGATGATTGTACAGATTAAATATTAACTTAAAATACAAAATTATGACTTTATTGGATCCGACGGTATTTTACATGCTTCTTATAGTAAATTTTTTACTTATTTTATATGGTTTATATTGCATTTTAAATAAAGTACATAATTCTTTGTCTAAAGTGTTATGGATTTTTTTAATACTATTTTTACCTATAATTGGAAGTTTAATAGCTATTTTAAATTTCAATTTCTTTGATAAAAAAGTTATTAGATCTTAAAATTAGCAATAATGTTAAATTAAAAAACCAGCTCGATCGAGCTGGTTTTTCGGTTTTAGTTGATTGATGTCTAACTAGGTTAAAAAGGTCTTTAGGTTAATTGTGCACTATTTTGGGGGCAAAAAGGTGTGGATTAATGGTTTTCTAAACGGTTTACATTCGGGGGTGTTTATATAAAATTTAGTGTTGTGGCTACTTGTTTTATAAATTTCGACCTTTAGTATGAACATCTTTTCCTTGTTTTCAAATATAGGCTAGAGATGGAGTGAGACCTTAAAATTGTCTGTATTTTACTAATTTAACACGAATTGTTATATATTTAACAAATGAAAACAATTAGTCAATGTGTTGAGGAGATTTTGGTGCAACAATCTTTTTTAGAAGAAGCTTTGCAGCGAAAAATTATTAATTATACCGCTTTAGCGGAAGAATTGCGCGAACCTATAAGTCAAATGTTACGCAAACCTGTAAAAGTAGGAGCGATTATGATGGCCTTAAGACGGTATCAAAACCCTTCTAACTTAAGAAGCTCTTCCCACGTAAAAGGGGCTTTGCGACAAATGGGCGATATCACGTTAAAATCTAATCTGTTTGCGTTCACCTTTAAGAATTCTGTCTCTTTAATTGAAAGTCATCGTTTATTGCTGGATTATGTGGCTTCCAATCCGCATTTGTTCTATGCATTTACTAGAGGCTTAGTGGAGAGTAACCTGATGATTTCGGGAACTGAAAAAGAAAAAGTAGATGAGGTCTTTGCAAAAGAAATTTTATTGGATAGACGCGGGGGCTTAGCAGCGCTTAATGTGCAGTTGCCGCAAAACAACTATAAAATAGCAGGTTTGTATTATCAGTTTTTTAAGCAATTGGCTTGGAGTGGCGTTACGGTATATGAGGTGGTTTCTACTCGTAATGAAATCACCATCTTGGTAGAAGATGCTGTAATCGAAAAAGCTTTTTCAGCCATTAAAAGTTTGAAGAATTAAACAATTAAGGCTTTATTCGTAAATTAATATTTAATTAAATATACAATGAAAAATCTTGAGATAACTTCGTACCTACTTGTTGCTATAAGCTTCTTCTTAGTGCTTTATTATGGCTTAGATAAAATTCTAGAGTTCTCTTTGTATATGGCTGTTTTCGTTTTTGTGTTACCAATAATTGTAAAGAGTCTTTATAGAAAGCTTATAAAAAATTAATCTTCTTCGTTGGCATCGTCAAAAGAATTCCAGCCTTGAGCTTTAATCGGTATTTTTTGATTGCCTCTAGTAACCAAGTGCATACCTTCACGTTCTTCAGTGATATGTCCTACAACGGTAAGGTTAGGATTCGCTTTAATCTTATCAAAATCTTTCTGGTCTACGGTAAATAAAAGTTCGTAATCTTCACCTCCATTTAAAGCGATAGTAGTGCTGTCAATGTTAAACTCTTCACATACCGAAATCACAGCAGGGTCTAAAGGTATTTTTTCTTCAAAAATATTAGCACCTACCTTAGAGCTCTTACAGAGATGAATCACTTCCGAAGAAAGTCCGTCGCTAATATCAATCATACTGGTAGGTTGCACTTCTAATGCCGCCAATAAACCCGGAATATCTTTTCTAGCCTCTGGCTTTAATTGTCTTTCTACTAAATAAGAATAAGGTTCTAAATCGGGTTGTGCGTTAGGATTTACTTTAAAGACTTGCTTTTCACGTTCCAAAACTTGTAATCCCATATAGGCAGCTCCTAAATCGCCTGTTACTACGAGTAAATCATTAGGCTTAGCGCCGTCTCGAGAAGTTATTTTTTCAGGATTTACTTTTCCTAAAGCGGTAATACTAATCACTAATCCCGAAGTAGAAGAAGTGGTGTCGCCGCCGATTACATCTATTTTATAAGTTTTTGCTGCTAAAGTGATTCCTGCATAAAGTTCTTCTAAAGCTTCAACTGGAAAACGATTGGAAGCCGCAATAGAAACGGTAATTTGAGTCGCTTCTGCATTCATGGCGTACACATCAGAAAGATTTACCATCACGGCTTTGTATCCCAAATGCTTCAACGGCATGTAGGCCAAATCAAAATGAACGCCTTCTACGAGCATATCTGTAGTCACAACCGTAGCTTCATCTTTGTGATTAATCACGGCAGCATCATCTCCAATTCCTTTAAGGGTGGATGGCTGATAGATTTCTACAAATCTTGTGAGGTGATCAATAAGACCAAACTCTCCTAATTCAGATAAACTTGTTTTGGGGCTATTATCTTCAAACATATAATTTTCTATAAAGTAATTGAATAGACGGCAAAAATACAGGTTTTGGATAGATTAAGTAACCTAAATCCTATAAAGTGTGCTTTAGAAAAATTTTTCGGAATTAAAAGCAAGTGAATCCTTTATTTTTTTAATTTGTATTCAATTTGGAGCAGATGAATATGTAATAAAAAATTCATACAAAATACCTTTTCGGATACTCAAGATGATAATATAATCACACCTTTCTAAATGCTGCTGTTTATGCTGAATTATACTTCTAAAATAAGAAAACTAGGTTTACTTATTTTTGCTTTGTTTGCGTTGCATTTAGTTGCTTCCTTCTTTTATCTGTACCTTTCAGGAAATAATGTAATAGAAAAAACGCAAGATTAAATTATACAGGTCTATATTCTAATTTTACGGAGTACTTATTGATTATTTTATTTCCTTTTCTATACTTTTCATATAAAATTGTAACAAAAAAATCCAATTAAATAATTGGTGAGCGGCAGAAGAAAAACAGTACTTTAGTGTTTATTCTAAAACTCGTATTAATCCTAAATTTTTGCTAGAAAAACGCTTTACAGAGTTTTAATTTATAGAATTGAAATTAACGACCCTTGCATTTTCTGATAAGGTCACATCATCATTAGTGTCTATAGCTATTTTAGAAATTTTCTCCTCGTTAGAAAAAGGAGGATCAAAAATCACTAAAAACAACCCTTTCTTGCCTCCATTTAATTTTTGATGGGTTTTAAACACTCTATTGCCCGCATAGGTTTTCATACCCTTGGCGGCGTAGACAACTTTATGTTTTCTATTGTGTTGGTCTAATAAAAATAATTTATTCAAGTCAAACTCAATTTTGGAGCTGTTGGTGTTTTTAAAGCGCATTCGTACCGCTTTGTACACAAATCCATCAGGAGCTATATGGGTTACATGTTTATTCCCTGGCCTGTTTTCTCCTGGTCTCGTTTTATAGTTTGTAAAATCAAGAATTTCAAATTCTATATCGTTATTAAGGTTGATAAAACCAGACTTAACTCTCTGTACGCCACAGGAAGATAAAATCAACCAAATGCTTAGTAGAAATATAGCTTTTTTCAAGTAGAAAAATTTTAGATTTCTTAAAAATAGTTAAAATATCTATAACTAAGACTTATTAAACAATAACATATATTAATCTATCCAAATATGGTATTCAGGTTCTTATATTGTATATTTGCTCGTTAATTAGAATTAATTTAAATAAAGCATGATAAAGGTTAGTCAAGAAGCTAAAGTAAAGCTAGGCCATTTGATGGCAGAGGAGGGTTTTGACTCCCAGAAGGACTTTGTTCGTGTAGGTGTTAAAAGCGGAGGTTGCTCTGGTTTATCTTATGATTTAAACTTTGATCAAACTCGAGTAGAAGAAGATAAAGTGTTTGAAGATAACGGAATACAGCTTATCGTAGACAAAAAAAGCTTTTTATACCTGTTGGGAACTACCTTAGAATATTCTGGCGGTCTTAACGGAAAAGGATTTGTATTTAATAATCCTAATGCACAAAGAACTTGTGGTTGTGGAGAGAGTTTCTCTCTATAGATTAGGTGGGTAATTTGAAAGAGAAACCATAAAAAGTTGAGTAGGTTTCTGTGCATAGCTAAAGCATCTGCTAGAGAATTTTGTTCTCACTTGTATTTAGCTTATGATGTAAAATAGATGGAGGAAGAGCAGTTTGAAATGTTGAATATAAAAGTTACAGAGCTATTAAAAATGAAATGCAGACGGATAAGTAATTTATCAAAAGCACTTTAAAACCTGATAACTTTAAACTTTAAAAACTTAAAAATGAATAAGTTTACAGAAGACGACTTAAGAGAAGAATTAAAGACCAAAGAGTATGAGTATGGATTTTACACCGATGTAGAATCTGACACTTTTCCTGTGGGCTTAAATGAGGATGTGGTAAGAGCCATTTCTAAGAAAAAGGAGGAGCCAGAATGGATGACCGAATGGCGTTTGGAGGCCTTTAGAGTTTGGGAAAAAATGAAGGAGCCAGATTGGGCTAACGTACATTACGAAAAACCAAATTTTCAGGATATTTCCTATTATTCTGCTCCCAATAAAAAACCCAAATACGATAGTCTAGATGAGGTAGATCCAGAACTCTTGGATACCTTCAAACGTTTGGGGATTTCTTTAGACGAACAAAAAAAATTGGCAGGTGTAGCAGTAGATGTGGTCATGGATTCCGTTTCGGTAACTACGACCTTTAAGAAATCCTTAGCGGAAAAAGGAATTATATTCTGTCCTATTTCCGAAGCGATTAGAGAACATCCAGAATTGGTAAAAAAATACTTAGGTACTGTAGTGCCTACTTCAGATAATTTTTATGCCGCGTTAAATTCCGCTGTATTTAGTGATGGTTCTTTTTGCTATATTCCAAAAGGCGTACGATGTCCGATGGAATTGTCTACCTATTTTAGAATCAACCAAGCTGGTACCGGTCAGTTTGAAAGAACTTTAGTGGTAGCAGATGAATCGAGTTATGTAAGTTATTTAGAAGGATGTACCGCACCAAGTAGAGATGAAAATCAGTTACACGCAGCGGTAGTAGAGTTGATTGCTTTAGATGATGCCGAAATAAAATACAGTACCGTTCAAAACTGGTACCCCGGAAATGCTGAAGGAAAAGGAGGGGTTTTTAACTTTGTAACCAAAAGAGGTTTGTGTGAAGATCGTGCAAAAATTAGCTGGACGCAAGTAGAAACTGGAAGTGCGGTAACTTGGAAATATCCTAGTTGTATTTTGAAAGGAGATTACTCCATTGGAGAATTTTATTCTATCGCAGTCACCAACAACTTTCAGCAGGCAGATACGGGAACAAAAATGATTCACTTGGGAAAAAATACCAAAAGTACCATTATTTCTAAAGGAATTTCTGCAGGAAACTCTCAAAACTCGTATAGAGGTTTGGTGCAAATCAACAGCAGAGCAGAAAATGCGAGAAATTTCTCACAATGTGATTCCCTGTTAATGGGGAACGAATGTGGAGCGCATACCTTCCCTTATATTGAAACAAAAAACAAATCATCTATCGTAGAACACGAGGCAACCACAAGTAAGATTGGGGAAGACCAACTTTTCTATTGTAACCAACGAGGAATTGATACCGAAAAAGCGATTGCTTTAATCGTAAATGGTTTTAGTAAAGAAGTGCTTAACAAACTCCCAATGGAATTTGCTGTAGAAGCTCAGAAATTGTTAGAAATTTCGTTAGAAGGATCTGTAGGATAAAACGTAAGATATGAGAAAGGCATTGATAATTTGCAGCTTATTGGCTGTGTTCTTTGTAGGGTGTAAGCAAGATGCTACAAAAGAGGAAGTGAAAGAAAACGACACTAACCAAGTGGAAGAGACCAAAAAGGCAGATGGTCTTAACATTTTGCGAGGAGAGTTTATCTATATAGCTGATGCTGCGGTATTAAAAGGAAATGACTTTATCTATGGCGTAGAATTAGATTCGATGAGTATGAAATTAGCCGAAGAGGTAAAACCATTAAAAAGAGATGATTTTGATATGGTGCCTGTTACGGTAAAAGCAAAAGTGAAACCCAATCCAAATAAAGAAGGATGGGATCAAGTGTTAGAAATTAAAGAAATTTTGAAAGTTTCGGCTCCAACAGGAGAAGAAGCGATTAAAGTAAAAGGTAAATAGAAATGTTAAAAATAAAGAATTTACACGCAAGTGTTGAAGGTAAAGAAATATTAAAGGGAATCAATCTAGAAATCAACGCAGGAGAAGTACATGCGATTATGGGGCCTAATGGTTCTGGTAAAAGTACATTGGCTTCTGTGATTGCTGGAAAAGAAGAATATGAGCAAACCAACGGAGAAATTATTCTAGAGAATGAAGAAATTTCTGAATTGGAAGCAGATGAACGTGCACATAAAGGCGTGTTTATGTCGTTTCAATATCCTGTAGAAATACCTGGAGTTTCGGTAACCAACTTTATGAAGACGGCAATCAACGAAACTAGAAAAGCTCAAGGCTTAAAAGATATGCCAGCTAAAGAGATGCTGAAAAAGATTCGAGAAAAATCTGAATTGTTAGAAATTGACCGTAAATTTTTATCGAGATCGCTTAATGAAGGTTTCTCTGGAGGAGAGAAAAAACGTAACGAAATTTTTCAAATGGCCATGTTAGAGCCTAAACTTTCTATTCTTGATGAAACCGATTCTGGATTAGATATTGATGCGCTTCGTATTGTTTCTAACGGAGTAAATAAATTAAGAAGTAAAGACAATGCGGTGGTTGTGATTACACACTACCAGCGTTTGTTAGATTATATCGTGCCAGATTATGTACATGTATTATTGGACGGAAAGATTGTAAGGTCTGGAGGAAAAGAATTGGCACACAAATTAGAAGAACAAGGTTACGACTGGATCAAAGAAGAAGTGAAGGTAGAAGGTTAGAAGATTTTCTAGTTAATGTAAAATTGTAACATCATCAATTCCCTATTTTAGGGAGCAAAGTCAAGATTACCCATGGAATTAAAAGATAAATTAATCTCTTCTTTTTTTGCTTTTGAAGAGCAAGTAGATGTCAATAACGACGTTCATG
The DNA here is from genome assembly GCF_031845265.1 of Mesonia ostreae. Taxonomy (NCBI): domain Bacteria; kingdom Pseudomonadati; phylum Bacteroidota; class Flavobacteriia; order Flavobacteriales; family Flavobacteriaceae; genus Mesonia; species Mesonia ostreae. The sequence goes on from NZ_JAVRBG010000006.1 coordinate 165,907, forward strand.
AATTGCGATCTAAAGCCATTAAAGATTTTGAAACAATTGGTTTTCCTCGTAAAAAGGAAGAAGATTGGAAATACACTTCTTTAAATTCAATCTTAAAAGAAGATTACAGCCTTTTCCCTAAAAAGGAAAGCGCTATAGACTATAATGACGTCAAGAAATACTTTATTCACGATATAGACACCTATTGCATTGTATTTATAGATGGGATTTATTCTTCCCAACTATCCAATACGACGCACGATAAAATAGATGCGTGTTTAATGTCTTCTGCATTGCATAGCCCAAAATATAAGGCTATAATCGAAAATTATTTTGATAAAATCACTCCAAAAGATTCTGGATTAAATGCACTAAATACCGCATTTTCTAAAGAAGGAGCGTTTATCAATATTCCTAAAAATACAATGGCAGACCGGCCTATTCAAATCCTTAATTTTTCAACAGGAAATGAAGCGGCATTAATGGTTCAGCCTAGAAATTTGATTGTAGTAGGAGAAAACTCACACGTTCAAATTATAGAGCGTCACCAGAGCTTAACAGAGAATCCTGTTTTAACCAATTCGGTTACCGAGATTTATGCTGAAAAAAGAGCGCAATTAGATTACTATAAAATTCAGAATGATAAAGGTTCTGCTTCTTTAATAGATAGCACTTACGTGGAACAAAAACAAGAGAGTTTCTGTTCGGTTCACACCTTTTCTTTTGGAGGAAAATTAGTGCGTAACAATCTGCAATTTTTTCAACGTGGAGAACGAATAGATTCTACGATGAAAGGAGTTACAATTACAGAAGGAAAACAACATATAGACCACAATACGTTGGTACACCATATAGAGCCTAACTGTGAGAGTCATCAAGATTACAAAGGGATTTATGGAGATAAATCTACTGGAGTTTTTAACGGAAAGGTTTTGGTAGAAAAAGAAGCTCAGAAAACGAATGCTTTTCAAAGTAACAACAATATTTTGGTAAGCGATAAAGCGACCATCAATTCTAAGCCACAGCTAGAAATTTTTGCAGATGATGTAAAATGTAGCCACGGTTGTACCATTGGTCAGTTAGACGAAGAGGCGTTGTTTTATTTAAAAACGCGTGGAATCCCTGCTAAAGAAGCGCGTGCTTTATTGATGTATGCTTTTGCTAACAATGTGTTGGATAGTGTGAAAATTCCTGAATTAAAGCAACGCATCAACAAACTAATCGCCCAAAAACTAAATGTAAATTTAGGATTTGACTTGTAATTAAATCAGCAGTAACCCTATTTCATAAATACACGCCATGATAGCTATTGATAAAATCCGTAAAGATTTTCCTATTCTCTCACGGAAAGTGAATGGGAAGCCTTTGGTTTATTTTGATAATGCGGCCACTTCACAAACTCCACAGCAGGTGATAGATGTGATAGTAGACTATTATCAAAATTACAACGCCAATATTCATCGAGGCGTACACAGCCTTTCGCAAGAAGCAACCGATGCGTATGAAGCCGCGAGAGAAAAAATAAGAGCGCATTTTAATGCCAAGCATAAAGAGGAAATTATTTTTACCGCAGGTACCACCCACGGAATTAACCTTGTGGCCAACGGATTCGCTTCTTTAATAAAAGAAGGAGATGAGGTTTTGGTTTCGGCATTAGAACACCATTCTAATATTGTTCCTTGGCAAATGCTTTGTGAAAAAACTGGCGCAACATTAAAAGTGATTCCTATGACGCAAGAGGGGGAGTTAGATAAGCTCGCTTTCGCGGAATTGTTTTCAGAAAAAACCAAATTGGTGTTTGTGAATCATGTTTCCAATGCCTTAGGAACCATCAATCCCATTAAAGAAATTATTGCCAAAGCCAAAGAAGTGGGCGCTGCTGTTTTGTTGGATGGCGCACAAGCAGCTCCGCATATTAAAGCAGATGTTCAAGCCTTAGATGTCGATTTTTACGTGGTTTCGGCGCATAAAATGTGTGGGCCCACAGGAGTTGGTATTCTATACGGGAAAAAAGAAGGATTAGAAAAACTACCAGCCTACCAAGGCGGTGGAGAAATGATTGACCAAGTGACCTTTGAAAAGACCACTTACGCTGGTTTACCTCATAAATTTGAAGCAGGAACACCCAATATTTGTGGCGGAATCGCCTTTGGAGCCGCATTAGATTATATGAATGACATAGGTTTTGATGCGATTGCTGCTTATGAACACGAATTATTGGTGTATGCAACCCAAGAATTATTAAACATAGAAGGCTTAAGAATTTACGGAACTTCAGCAGAAAAAACAGCTGTCATTTCGTTTAACATAGAAGGTCTTCATCCTTATGATATCGGCACCATTGTAGATAAATTAGGAGTAGCAGTAAGAACCGGTCATCATTGCGCTCAGCCTATTATGGATTATTATAAAATTCCGGGAACGGTAAGAGCTTCGTTCTCTTTTTACAATACCAAAGAGGAAATTGATGTTTTGGTAGAGAGTGTGAAGAAAGCAAAAATGATGTTGTCTTAAAGATTAGGATAAATTTATTCTGATTTTTAAAAAAACTGATTATAATTTTAAACAGAAAAAATAAACGATTGGAAAGTATAAAAAATATCCAAGAAGAGATTGTAGATGAGTTTTCTATGTTTGAAGACTGGATGCAGCGGTATGAATATATGATCGATTTAGGAAAGTCTCTGCCTTTAATAGAGGAAGCTTACAAAACCGACGAGAATTTGATTAAAGGTTGCCAAAGTAAAGTATGGTTACACGCCGAATTGAATGAGGATAAAATTGTTTTTACCGCAGATAGCGATGCGATTATTACCAAGGGAATAGTCGCGATTCTCATACGTTCGTTTACCAATCAAAAACCCCAAGCAATTATCGATGCAAATACCCAATTTATAGATGAAATTGGATTAAAAGAACATTTATCACCTACCAGAGCTAATGGTTTGGTGAGTATGGTAAAACAAATAAAAATGTATGCGTTGGCCTATCAAGCCAAGCTCAATTAAACAAAATAATTATGGCTATAGAAGCAATAGATGTCAATGAATTAGGGGAAAAAGTCGTAGATGTGATAAAAACCATTTATGACCCAGAAATCCCTGTAGATATTTACGAATTAGGATTGATTTATGACGTTTTCGTGAATGAAAACTATGATGTAAAAGTCTTGATGACCTTAACTACTCCTAATTGTCCCGTGGCAGAATCTCTTCCGCAGGAAGTAGAGGAAAGAATCAAGTCTATAGACAAGGTGAATGATGCAGAAGTAGAAATAACTTTTGATCCGCCTTGGACGCAAGAATTGATGAGCGAAGAAGCGAAACTAGAATTAGGAATGCTTTAATTTTTTTTTATGGACGAAATCATTAATAGAGTTGCCAATAGTAAATTAATTACCGTCAATTTAGAAGATTACTATGTAGATGTTAAACGAGCGCAAATAGACATTAGTCAATGGCTTTATGAAGGTTTTGTACTTCGTGAAAAAGAGTTTAGAGCAGCTTTAAAAGAACACGATTGGACTATATATAAAGATACTTTTGTGGCTCTTTTTTGCGGCACAGATGCAATAATTCCTTCTTGGGCGTATATATTAATCACTATGCATCTTCGAGATTATGCAGCTAAAGTGGTGGTTGGAGATTTACCAGCCTTAGAGTCTATTTTATATGCAGAAAAATTACAACAAGAAGATTGGACGCATTTAAAAGATCAAATGGTCATCATTAAAGGCTGTAGCAGTAAACCTGTACCAGAAAATGCGTATTTATTGTTGGCGCAGTACCTGCAACCATTGGTAAAAAGTTTGATGTTTGGCGAGGCCTGTTCTACAGTTCCTCTGTATAAAAAGTCAAAATTATCTTAAAATTATTCCCTTAGCTTGCTAAAAAACCTAAGTTTGCGGAAAATTTCGGAATTAATATTGCAACATGAAAAAACTATTATTTAGTCTTTTAGTATTATTTACAGCGAGCCAAGTTACTTATGCTCAGGAGGAAGAAAAAGAAGAAAGACCAGATGGCTGGAAAGGCTCAGGAACAATTTCTTTGTTATTTAACCAAGCGGCTTTTAACAACGAATGGCAAGGGGGAGGAACTTCTAACTACGCAGGAAATCTTAATTTAACCTACGAGTTAAACTATAAAAAAGGAGATTTTGCTTGGGACAATAGATTATTGGCAGACTACGGACTTACCAAAAGCAAAGATCAAAACTTCACTCGTAAAACCAATGACCGTTTGGAGCTTAACTCTATTGCAGGAAAGCAGATTAATGAATCTAATTGGTATTACTCTTTCTTTGTAAATTTTAAAACTCAATTTTCTAAAGGTTACGAATTTAGTGATGTAGATGTTGTAGACCCTGTCTCTGGAGACGTAATTGGACAAGAAGAAATAAGAACAGAAACCACCCACTTTTTATCTCCAGGATATGTACAAGCAGGACCTGGGATGTTATGGAAAAAAGACGATAACTTAGTGGTAAACCTTGCTCCAGCAACCGCTAGACTTATTTTTGTAGATGATGCCTTTACAAGCACTCCCGGCTATGAGGACGGAGATTACTACGGAGTAGATCAAGGCGAGGCTACACGATTTGAGTTTGGTGCATCTATAGGAGTTTATGCTAAATTTAATGTGGTAGAGAATGTCACTTTTGAAAATATCTTAAACTTATATTCCAATTATTTAGAAGATCCCCAAAATGTAGATATCGATTATACGGGAAAAATTGACATGAAAATCAACGATTTTCTTTCAGCCAATTTTATTTTCCAAGCGATTTATGATGATAATGCGGTAAAAGGATTTCAGGTGAGAGAAGTATTAGGTGTTGGTTTAACGTATAAACTGAATGGAATTAATTAAACACTAATCCTATAGATTAATAAAAAAGCTTCCAGTTTACGGAAGCTTTTTTTGTTTTTAATAGTGGTCTCTAAATTTTTACGGAAAAATAAACTTACTTCTTTAGAAATTTAAACGTGTAAGAACCAGTATTCGTAGTCATTCTTATAAAATATATTCCGCTTGTAAGCGTGGAGATATCTAGTTGTGCTTCCGCGGAAACGTTTACAGTTTGATGCATAATTGTTTTTCCGTTAAGGTCAACTATAGAAATCTTTACTGCTTGTTGATTTTCTTTCCACAATAATGAAATAAAAGTCGAAGCAGGATTTGGATACAGATGCACCTCTTGTATTTCATTTTTTTCAAGACTTAAATTTGCTATTGTGATGTTTTTGGTCTTTGTATCTGTTTTGCCACATTTGGTCGTGGTTAAACTTACGGTATATTCTCCAATAGCGGTATAGGTATGAACGGGGTTTTCAGCCGTAGAAGTGCTGCCATCCCCAAAATCCCAAAGTGCAACCTCATATTCGTTGCCGGTATTGGTAAAAGTTACCTTAGCATTATTTATGGTTTCGGTAAAATCTGAAAATGCTGGATTAATGCTAAAATCCCAATCGCTCAGTTGATCGTAGACTATAGTTTTTACCGCCATACGTATGCTTTTCGCTTCTGCAGCTGGTAAACTAGAATCCCAAATAATTAAACTTGGGTCTTTTTTATAAATCATCGTATAAAATGCACAGGCTGCGGCATAAGAACCCGCTAGCGAAGGATGTGAGCCATCACTCGAATATAAATTGATAGACGGGTGGTTTTCTCGTATAGATCGCCATACCGCACCTGCAGGTGAAACTTCGGCATTATTGTCTTGTGCCATAAACACATACGTGTCCCGAATGGCATCATCCATACCTTCATACGTACAAACCCAGGGTAAAAATTCGCAATTAGTGGCATCTCCGTTCTCTCTCCCCCAAGTCATATAAAATAAAGGTTGAGAACATTCATAATTAGCTCTAATCGCATTGCTTAAAGAAGCAGCATAAGGATATACTTCGTTTTGCAATTGCGTCTCACCCAACGAAGTTTCTTGGCTTTGAGCTTGTAAAACTACATAATCCCAATCTTCTGAATTGATCTTATTAAGCGTTGTCGTATTTGAGGCGTGATTCAAAAATCGAAAACCTCCAGGAGTGTTTGCATCCCGAATAAGAATATCTCCTGTATTAGTTGCCATTTCTTCCACCAATAAGGGCAAACTATTTACGGAAGTATAACTGTTCCCAATAAATAAAACCTTTTGTGTGGTTTGACTATAAACTGAAATAATACTGAATAGAACAAAAAGAGTGCTGAGTAAAAAATGTTTCATAAATAGCTTAGGTTGAATTGAATATGCTTACAAACATAATTCTTTTTTTAAGAATATATTAACTAGTTAGATACTTGAGTTCAATGTAATTCTAATAAAGTTCAAAACTCTGTCAGTTCGATTTTTCGTAGAAAAATTATATCGAGAACAAGTATTTGAACGAAAATTGTTATTCTCAGTACAAAATTTTTTCAAAATTTCACTCGAACTGACACGATTTTTTTAAGTTGAATTCAGATTAGATATAAGTCATTTGAATAAATACTAAATAAACAAAAAGGCAGATTTAAAACGAATAGTTCTAAACCTGCCTTTAATCTTTACATTCTTTTCTTAAGAAGCTTGCAATTCTTTACCTCTCTTTTTCCTAAACCTCACTTTTGCTCGGTTGCTCAAATAGAACATTACTGGTACAATAATTAAAGTTAGGAAAGTTGCGAAAACCAACCCGAAGATTACGGTCCACGCTAAAGGTCCCCAAAAGATTACGTTATCTCCTCCAATAAACACTTTGGGATCATAATCGGTAAACAAAGAAAAGAAATCAATATTTAAACCAACTGCCAACGGAATTAAACCTAAAACCGTGGTAATAGCAGTAAGCAAAACAGGTCTTAGACGCGATTTTCCTCCGGCTACAATTACCTCAAAATATTGTTTTTTGGTTAAAAGATCCTCGTCTTCTAAGTTGAGGTCTTGCTTTTTACGATCTATGAGAATTTGGGTGTAATCAATGAGGACAATAGCATTGTTTACCACAATTCCTGCCAAGGAGATAATTCCCATCATCGTCATAATAATCACAAAATCCATTTGGAAAACGATGAGCCCTAAGAATACTCCGGCCAAACTCAACACCACTGCCATTAAAATTATGATAGGTTTAGAAAGAGAGTTGAATTGTGCTACCAAGATGAGCAAAATTCCGCCCAAGGCAATCATAAGCGCTTTCAATAAGAAAGCCATATTGTCTTCTTTCTCTTCTTCTTCTCCCGTAAACTTATAGCTAATGTCGCTAGGGATTTCGTAATTTTTAAGATCAGATTTTAGGTGTTTTACAATTTCACCGCCATTGTAGCCGTTAAGTACGTTGGAGTACATGGTAATTACCCTTTTTAAATCTTTTCTTTTAATAGCACTAAAAGTAGAGGTTTGCTCTTTTTTCACTAAAGTGGAAATTGGAACTTGTACAATTTCTCCCGTATTTTGATTCTTAAAAGTAATGGGTTGATTAAAAAGGGCATTTTCATTATATCTAATGTTTTCTTGAAACCTTACATAAATTTCATAATCGTCATCACCGTCTTTATAAGTAGAAATCTCTTCTCCGTAAATTGCTCTTCTTAAGGTTTGACCTACTTGTGAAGTATTTATCCCTAGTCTTCCCGCTTTGTTACGATCTACAGTTACATCTAGCTCTGGTTTTGCTTTGTTGATATCTATTTTTAATTCTTCAATTCCATCAATGTTAAGATCCTGAATATAGCTACGAATGTCTTCCGCTTCAGCGAGCATCTTATCATAATCTTCTCCAGTAATCTCCAGGTTAATAGGATATCCCGAAGGAGGTCCGGCAGCATCTTTTTCCACAATTACCGAAGCTCCTGGGAAACCTTTTACAGCTTCTCGCACTTCACTCAACACTGTACTACTCTTTACGCCGCGCCTTAGGTTAAACTCGCGCATAGAGAGTGTGATTTTCCCTTTGTGTGGCATTTCGTTTTGTTGTCCACCATCGGTTTGAGGATTTCCCGCACCTTGTCCTACTTGAGAAATAGCAGATTCTACCATATAATTGTAACCATCTTCATCTTCATACTTTTTGATGGCAGCGTAAACTTTGGTTTCAATCTCTTTGGTAAGCTGATTGGTTTTTTCAATATCGGTACCTTCAGGATATTCTATGTAGGTAATAATTTGATTGGGTTGGTTTTCTGGAAAAAACAGCACATTGGGTTGCACCAAGTAAATAAGTACAAAACTTAAAATAAGCATGATGAATGTTCCAAAGAAAAATACGTATGCTTTTCTTCCGCGCAAAGCGAATTTTAAAGTTTGCTCGTAAAAGTTCTCTAATTTTTTTAAAGATTTATACTGAAAGTAGTTTACGGCTTTGGTTAAAAATAAACGATACACCCAAATTAAGATAGCGATCAAAAGAGCAAGATTTCCCATTCCTCTTAAAAAGCCAGAATCTGCTACAAAACCTATAATCAGAGAGATAAGTCCGCCAATAACAAAAATGGCTGTAACCGTAATGATTCTTTTTCTTTTTACCTCTTCTTCTTCTACCTTCATAAATTGTGAGGTAAGCATAGAGTTGATGATTAAGGCTACAAATAAAGAGGAACTCAATACGATAGAAAGCGTAATAGGGAAAATCACCATAAACTTACCTATAGTTCCTGGCCATAAGCCCAAGGGAAAGAATGCAGCTAACGTAGTTGCGGTAGACGCAATAATAGGCCAAGCGATTTCACCCAAACCTTGTTTTGCAGCTTTAATTCTTGGCACGCCCTGGCTCATAAGCGTGTAGACGTTTTCTACTACTACAATTCCGTTATCTACCAGCATTCCTAATCCCATTACTAAGGCGAATAACACCATGGTATTTAAGGTATAGCCTAAACCAGAAAGAACAATAAAAGATAAAAACATAGATAGCGGAATGGCTATCCCCACAAATAATGCATTCCTAAAGCCTAGAAAGAACATAAGCACTCCCACCACTAAAATTACCCCGAAAATAATGTTGTTCACGAGGTCATTTACTTGATTTTCGGTCTTAATAGATTGATCGTTGGTAAGCGAAATGTGTAAGCCTTCTGGAAAATATTCTTCTTTTTCTTTGGCAACTATCTCCTTGATTTGCTCTACCGCCTCAATCATATTTTTTCCTGCTCGTTTTTTAACATCGAGCATTACTACAGGATTGTTATATTCTCTAGCGAAAGTAGTTGCGTCTTTTTCTTTAAAATTAATAGTGGCAATATCTCTTAGATAGATAATACCGCCTTCTTTCTTAACAATAATGCCTTCCAGTTCTTTTGGATCTTGAATTTCTCCCGTAACCCGAATGTTTTTCTGCACTCCGTTTTGAGTAATATTACCACCAGAGATGGTTTTATTTTCATAATTAACGGCATTAATAATATCATCAAAACTTACTTTTGAAGCCGACATTTTATAAATATCTACCGCAATTTCTACTTCTTTATCTTCGGCTCCACGAACGGTGGCTTCTTTTATTTGAGGTAGAAGTTCTATCCTATCCTGAAGATACTCGGCATAATCTTTAAGCTGAGGTACGGTATAGTTACCCGTAACGTTAATGTTTAAAATAGGCATCTCCTCAGATATATTGAGATCAAAGACATTGGGTTCTACTTTTGCGCCATTATCTAAGGTGGGCCAGGTGGTTTCTGCCTTACTTAAATCAACTTTATCTTTTACATTAATTTTTGCATCCTGTACAGGAACATCTTCCTCAAACTCTACAATAATAATTGAATAATCCTGTAGCGTTGTAGATGTAATTTCTTTAACGCCAGCAATATCTTTAAACTCTTCCTCGAGCGGTTCTGTGATAAATTTCTCCACATCTTCTGCTGAGTTCCCTGGGTTGATAGAACTTACATAAATCTTGGTTTCTACAATCTCTGGGAAAGCCTCCCTTGGCATGCTGTAGTAAGAAAGTAAACCTCCTAAAAGTACAATCGCAATTATGACATAAACAGTCATTTTATTACTAATGGCCCAAGATGATATAGGAAATTCTTTATAGGTGTTTTTATTAGACATAACTAGTTTTTGGTTTTAACTTCTTGACCGTCTCTAATGGTTCTCGCGCCCTCTACAATGATAGTTTGACCGCTTTCTAAACCTTTGGTTACTTCAATTTTGTTGTTGTAACTCAAACCGGTTTCTACAAGAACTTTTTGTGCTACTCCTTCGTTGCCATCTTCACTTTGAAACAGGTATGCGATTTTTTCTCCTTTAGAATTTTCTTGTAAAATATTCTGCGGAATTGTAATGGCATTAGTCGCCGTGTAATCATTTAATTTTACCGTAGCAATAAGGTTAGGTTTTACCGTACCATCACTGTTAGGTACGCTTACGCGGATTTCAAAACTCCTGTTATTGGGGTTAATGTAATTGGCAACTTTCTCTACTTTCCCCTCAAACTCTTTTCCTATAGAACTTAAAACTACTTTTACGTCACTTCCTTTACGGATTTTTCCCAGGTAAGTTTCTGGCACTTCGGCTACGATATACATTTCATCTAAATTCACCAATCTAAAAAGCTGATTGGCGCCAGGAGAAACCACTTCGCCTTGATCTGAAAATACTTTATCTATCGTTCCAGAAAACGGAGCTTTTACGATTGTTTTTGCCAATTGAGATCGTAATTGATTCACCGAATTTTTCATCGCATCAAAATTGGTTTTGGCTTCCAGAAATTGAATTTCTGACCCAATCTTTTGATCCCAAAGTCTTTCTTGGCGCTCAAAAGTTGTTTTTGCTAAAGCCAATTGCGTTTCAGACTGCGCCAATTGGCTAGACAAACCACCGTCGTCTATTTTTGCCAAAAGCTGTCCTTTTCTTACCTCATCGCCTTCTTTGATATAGATTTTTGATAAAACTCCAGAAAATTCAGGATAGAGAATAATATTTTTATCGGTTTCTACATCGCCTTGTATTTCTACATAATGCTTAAAAATACTGTCTTGTAATTTTTCTACGGAAACTAAAACACTTCGGCTAATGGTATCTAATTTTTCAATTTCATCGTTAAGCTTTTCTATTTCCGCTTTTAGCTCGGTTTGCTTAGTAGTTAACTCTGATTTTTTCTCTCTAATTTGAGAAATTTCACCAGTATCAATGATCTCATCTACAGATTTTTCTTTCTTTCCGCAAGAAAAAAGACTTGCTGCTATACATAAAGTTAAAATTATCTTTTTCATAGTGATTATGGATTGCTGATGATTATGTTAGGTGTATTTAAAACCGTTTCTAGTTCTGCTTTAGAATTTAATACTTCTAGCATAGATTCTAAAAACTCTTGTTGGGTTTGGTATAATTGAGTTTGGGCTTGACGCAGTTCAAAACTTGTCGCAAGGCCTTCAGAAAATTTAATCTGATTTTTATTTTCGATGCGTTCTGCCAATTTTAGATTTTGTTTCGCCGTACGGTAGTTTTCAATCGCAAATTGATAATCGTTCTTTGCTTTATCAATCTGTAAACGTATTTGTTCCTTAGATTGTTCAAATTGGGTTTCGGCTTGCGCTAAAGCAATTCTAGCTTGCGCACTTCTGGCACTTCTTTTAAGAGAGCTAAAAATAGGAATATTAAGACTTACGCCCCAAATGGACGATTGATACCACTCTTGTTCTTTCTTCAAAAAGCTAAAGGTTTCACTATTTCCCGTAGTTCCATAATTTATAAACGTACTAAGGCTAGGTAAAGCTTTGGCGCGCTCTAAGTTGTACTCGTGCTCTTTTTGCTCAATGAAGTTTTGAGCGAGGCGATAATCTACATTATCCTCGATGTTTGCATCTGCATTCATTAATTCAAGACTAATATTTTCTTCCGCTAGGTTGTCCAAATCATCGGTTAAGATGATTTCGTCTTTTAAAGGAATCCCCAAGCTTAGGTTAAGCATGTCTTCTGTAATGACCACTAATCTTTTGGCGTTATTCAGTTGATTGGTGATTTGCAATAACGTAATTTGTAATTGCTCTACCGCTTCTTCTTCTTGCAAACCATTTTCGAAAATTTTCTTGGTTTCGTCATAGTTTTTCTGAAGCGTAGTTTGATTGCTTTCTAAGATATCTACGAGTTCATACGCAAGAAGTACATTTCCGTAGGCATCAATCACACTTTTTCTAATCTCTAAAGCTGTTTTTTCTACATTGGTGTTGGTGTAATCTAAAAATGTGCGAGAAGCTCTTATCGCAACCAGATACGAACCGTCAAAAATAAGCTGTGTAGCAGTTGCAGTGGCACTTAAGCTTTGTTTAGTTCCAAATTGAACCGGAAGAAAGGTTCCTGGAGGTCCACCAGTAATTTCTGCAGGCAATAATTGCACGGGAAGCTTTAAGCTATTTTGATAATCTACATTGGCATCAATTTGCGGAAGACCATCTGCCGTAGTTTCCCACTTTTTCTTTAAGGCAATTTCAATATCTCTTCGTGCATTAATCGCGTTATAACTACTGTCTAAAGCACGTTCTATAGCTTCGTCTAAGCTAAGACGGTATTCCTTTTGTTCTTCTTGAGCCAAGAGAGAAAAGGAAACGAGAAGTAATAAACAGGTGAGTTTAATTTTCATGAATTGGATTTTTTGCTAGTTCTTCTAAAATGATTTGTCCCTTTGCAGAAACAATTCCGCGTATGTGATAATCTAAAAAATGCTTGACTAAAAAGGAGGTGGGATAACTTTCTTCGGGGAAATATTCACTGTTTTTAATGCCTTCCAGCATCATATAATAAAAACGATACACAATATCTACGTGAATGTCTTCTCTATACAGGCCTTCTTCTATGCCTCTGCTAAGATTGTCTACCACATATTCTTTCATGCGAACCATCTTATTAAGACGTAAATTTTTATCGATGTTGGGATAGTATTTTTTTAATTGGTACTGGGGAGAAGATTTCTCTTCGCGTAAACGTTTTAAAATGTATTGATGAATGCATAAAATCTCATTGATGGGATTAAGATTTTCTGCGATAATTTCGTCAATTCCATCGGTTATACTATGGTATAATCCTATAGAGCAAGCCTCTACCAACTTAAATTTTGTCTTATAATGCGCGTAGATGGTTTTCTTAGATATGCCTAAATTTTCGGCAATATCATCCATCGTAATGCTTTTAAAACCATGGTCTAAAAACATTTCAGTAGCCTTATGTAGAATCTTTTCTTTCATAACCGGCGCAAAAGTATAACAGAAACTTTTAATACTTGTAAAGTTTCCTTAGTTTTTGTGCTAACTTTATGATTCTTTTATTTTCTGAATTAACCTAGGAAATAAATTAGTTTGTGCTAGAGAAGATTGACAAGCACAAAAAGTAAGTTAAACCCGACTATAAATAGGTTGAATTATGCTATTTTAGCCGAAAAATTTCACCAAAAGCATGAAAGATATCAGCCTGTATAGAAAGGAGTTTTTAACCTATTTAGAAAGCAAATTAACCCATAAAGAACCTAAGAATTTATACGAACCCATGCATTACATCCTTAAGTTGGGAGGTAAAAGATTGCGTCCTATTTTGGTAATGATGTCTGCAGAGGCTTTTGGCTCCACTTCTCATAAAGCATTGTATGCTGCTTTGGCGATAGAAATTTTTCACAATTTTTCTTTGGTACATGATGATATTATGGACGATGCGCCTTTACGTAGAGGTAAAAAAACGGTGCATGAAAAATGGGACATCAATACAGGTATACTTTCTGGCGATGCGATGTTGATTAATGCCTACCAGCTTTTTGAAAATTACGAAGGCGATCAATTTAAAAAATTGGCCAAATTATTTAGTAAAACCGCTGTAGAAGTATGCGAAGGTCAGCAGTATGATATAGATTTTGAAACACGTGATGATGTTAGCTTAACAGAATATCTTCATATGATTAAATATAAAACTGCGGTATTGGTTGGAGCGGCTCTAGAAATGGGAGCGATTGTGGCCAATGCAAACGAAACCTGTACGCAGCAAATTAATGCATATGGATGTTTATTAGGGATTGCTTTTCAGCTGCAAGACGATTACTTAGATGCTTTTGGGGATCCCGAAACCTTTGGAAAGCAGATTGGCGGTGATATCATTGAAAACAAAAAAACCTTTCTTTATTTAAAAACTTTGGAAGAGAGTTCTCGTGCAGAAGCCAAACAATTAGAGCATTTATATTCAATTTCTCCCTTAAATCCGCAGGAAAAGATAGAAACAGTAAAACAACTCTTTATAGATAGCGGCGCAGCTCACTTAGCTAAAGCGGAAATAGAAAAGTACACTCAAAAAGCATTTAAGGTGCTAGAAGATATGGATATTTCTGAAGCGAAGAAAAAACCTTTTAAAGAATTTGGAGAATTATTGATGACAAGGTCGGTTTAAGCGAGATGAAATAGGTAAAAGCTTCCCGACAGTAAAAACTTATCAATTATAAAAGAATTTTATAATTTGAGACGCGCTATATATAGTAAAAATTGTATTTTTGAATTGTTTTTAAAACACAACAGTATATTCCACTTATGGATCAATTTTCATTTCTAAATGCGGCCAATACCGCATATTTTGCAGAGTTATACGATCAATACCTGCAATTCCCCGATAGTGTAGAGCCTAGCTGGAGAGCTTTTTTTCAAGGCTTTGACTTTGGTAAATCGTCTTATGGCGAAGAATCTGAAGTAACGCCCCAACCAAACAACACCTCTTCCCATCAAGCAGTAGACATTCCTGAAAGCGTTTTTAATGAATTTAGGGTGGTTCAACTTATTGATGCATATAGAGCTAGAGGACATTTGTTTACAAAAACAAATCCAGTACGGGAACGTAGAAAATACGAGCCTACTTTGGCAATCGAAAATTTTGGATTGTCAAAAGAAGATTTAGAAACTAAATTTTCAGCTGGAGAGATATTAAAATTAGGAAAAACTACCCTAAAAGAGATTATACATCATTTAGATAGAATTTATTGTCATTCTATAGGGATAGAATATATGTACCTTAAGAGCCCTAAAGAAATCAAATGGATTCAAGAGCGGCTTAATATAAATGAAAACCATCCTAAATTCTCTAAGGAGGAGAAAATACAAATTCTTAAAAAGCTGAACGAAGCAGTTTCGTTTGAGACCTTTTTGCACACCAAATTTGTTGGTCAGAAGAGATTCTCTCTAGAAGGTGGAGAGAGCTTTATTTCTGGTATTGATGCTTTAATTGAAAGCGCAGCCGAAAAAGGAGTAAAGGAGTTTGTGATGGGTATGGCTCATAGAGGCCGTTTAAGTACATTGGCGAATATTTTCGGAAAAAATCCTAAGGATATTTTTGGTGAATTTGATGGTAAAGATTACGAACAACAAGTATTTGACGGCGATGTAAAGTACCACCTAGGTTGGACTTCTTGCCGAAGAACAGACAGCGGAAAGGGGATTTTATTGAATATAGCTCCCAATCCATCTCACTTAGAAACCGTGGCACCCGTAGTACAAGGTATCGCAAGATCTAAACAAGACAGGCATTATTTAGACAACCCAAAAAGTGTGTTGCCAATTATTGTTCATGGAGATGCCGCTATTGCTGCCCAAGGAGTAGTTTACGAAACCGTGCAAATGGCTCAGTTAGATGGGTATAAAACGCAAGGAAGTATTCATATAGTGATCAATAACCAGATTGGTTTTACCACTAACTATTTGGATGCGCGTTCTTCTACCTATTGTACAGATGTAGCCAAAGTAACTCTTTCTCCTGTGCTTCACGTAAATGCAGATGATGCAGAAGCGGTAGTTCACGCCATGTTGTTTGCGTTAGACTATAGAATGGAGTTTGGTAAGGATGTTTTTATCGACCTTTTAGGTTATAGAAAATATGGTCATAATGAGGGAGATGAACCAAGATTTACACAACCAAAATTATATAAAGCAATTTCTAAACATGATAATCCTAGAGATATCTACGCTAAAGAGTTAATAAAGCAAGGCATTATCGAAGAAGGTTATGTCAAAAAGATTGAAAAAGAATATAAAGATCAGTTAGAGCGAGATTTAGAAATATCTAGAAAAGAAGAAACAACCGTTATTACTCCAATTATGCAAGAGGAGTGGGAAGGTTTTTCTTACGGCTCAGAAGCGGATATGATGGAGACCGTAGATACTACTTACGATCAAGATAAGTTGGATGCCATCGCGAAAAAAATTACCACGCTTCCAGGAGACAAAAAATTCTTACGAAAAGTAACTAAGCTAATTAATGCGAGAAGTGAAATGTATTTCGAGAAAGATAGCTTAGACTGGGCGATGGGAGAACTTCTTGCTTATGGCACCTTATTAGAAGAGGGCCATGACGTAAGAATGACAGGACAAGATGTAGAAAGAGGAACTTTTTCTCATAGACACGCGGTCTTAAAAGTAGAAGAAAGCGAGGAAGAGGTGAACTTGCACAATCATATTTCAGAGGATCAAGGTCACTTTTATATCTATAACTCTTTACTTTCAGAGTATGGGGTAGTTGGTTTTGATTATGGATATGCCATGGCAGATCCTAATGTGTTATCGATATGGGAAGCTCAATTTGGAGATTTCAGTAACGGCGCACAAATTATTATAGACCAGTATATTTCTGCCGCAGAAGATAAGTGGAAATTACAAAACGGATTGGTGATGTTGCTTCCCCACGGATATGAAGGCCAGGGTGCAGAACACTCTTCCGCAAGAATGGAAAGATATTTACAGCTTTGTGCTAAGAATAATATGTACGTTGCTAATTGTACTACCCCGGCTAACTTCTATCACTTGTTAAGAAGACAAATCAAGACGGCATTTAGAAAGCCTTTAATTGTTTTTACACCAAAAAGTTTATTAAGACATTCCAAAGTGACCTCTACCAAAGAAGAGCTAGCTACGGGATCTTTCCAAACTTTAATAGATGATAAAGACATCAACCCAGAAAATGTAAAAACTTTAGTTTTCTGTATGGGTAAATTTTATTACGATTTATTGGCTAAAAGAGAAGAATTAGAGCGAGACGATATAGCTTTGGTAAGGTTGGAGCAATTGTTCCCATTGCCATCTGCTAGAATCAAAGAGATTATCAATAAATACGAAAATGCAGACGATCTAGTTTGGGCGCAAGAAGAACCAAGAAATATGGGAGCTTGGAGTCACTTACTGTTGCACTTAGACGATGCGCGTAAGTTTAGAATTTGTAGTAGAAAATTCTATGGCGCACCAGCAGCAGGAAGCTCGGCAAGATTTAAAAGAAGACACGAAAGAGTTATCGAGAGTGTTTTTGATAAAACAATAAATGATTAATTTTAAAAATACGATTCCGAAATAAATAGAAATTATGGCTTTAGAAATGAAAGTCCCTTCACCGGGAGAGTCGATTACAGAAGTTGAAATTGCAGAATGGTTAGTAGAAGATGGCGATTATGTAGAAAAAGACCAAGCAGTAGCAGAAGTAGATAGTGATAAGGCAACCTTAGAATTACCTGCAGAAGCGAGTGGTATCATTACTTTTAAAGCAGAAGTAGGAGATGCAGTACAGGTTGGGGAAGTGGTATGTTTAATTGATACCGATGCTAAAAAACCAGGAAGCGATTCTTCGGATGAGGATAAAAAAGATACTGATGAGGATTCTGAAGAAATGAAGAAAGATGATACATCTTCAGGAGACGAAGGCGGCGGCGGTAATGCTGCCAAAGATTTAGATAAGCAAGACGATAAAAATAAAGATACCAATGCAAAAGGGGATGCTTTAAAACAAACGCCTTCTAAACCTTCTACTCCAGATCAAAAACAAGACGATAAAAATTACGCTAGCGGAACACCTTCTCCAGCAGCTAAAAAGATTTTATCTGAAAAAGAAATGGACGCAAAAGATGTGGAAGGTTCAGGTAAAAACGGAAGAGTAACCAAAGAAGATGCCGTAAATGCGAATCCTTCAATGGGAACTCCAGGTAACGGAAGCAGAGGAGAGTCTAGATCTAGAATGTCTATGTTGCGTCGTAAAGTAGCAGAGCGTTTGGTGAGTGCTAAAAATGAAACCGCAATGTTAACAACCTTTAACGAGGCCGATATGTCTGCGATTTTCAATTTAAGAAAAGAATATAAAGAGAGCTTTAAAGAAAAGCACGGAGTGAGCCTTGGGTTTATGTCTTTCTTTACGATGGCTGTAGTGAGAGCATTAGATATGTATCCTGCCGTAAATAGTATGATCGACGGGAAAGAAATGATATCTTACGATTTTAAAGACATTAGTATTGCGGTTTCTGGTCCTAAAGGATTAATGGTTCCCGTAATGAGAAATGCAGAGAACCTTACTTTTAGAGGAGTAGAAAGCGAAGTAAAACGCTTGGCAATTAAAGCTAGAGATGGAAAACTAACTGTAGATGAAATGACAGGTGGTACTTTTACTATTTCTAATGGAGGTGTTTTTGGATCTATGCTATCTACACCAATTATCAACCCTCCACAGAGTGCAATTTTAGGAATGCACAATATTATTGAGCGTCCTGTGGCAATAGATGGAAAAGTAGAAATACGTCCTATGATGTATTTAGCACTTTCTTATGACCATAGAATCATCGATGGAAAAGAATCTGTTGGTTTCTTGGTAGCGATTAAAGAAGCTTTAGAAAGTCCAGAAGAATTATTGATGGATAATAAAGTAAAGAAAGCTCTAGAGCTTTAAGCAAACTATAATTTTATAAAAAAGCCGCTTCCATTAATTTGAAAGCGGCTTTTTCGTTTCTATAAGGTTTAATGTTCACCAACTAATGAACTTGAATAACGAATTTACGCGGTTAAATGGGATTGGGTGTTAAATATTAAATGCTCGGTATTAAGTCTAATATCGGGGCCCCGCCCGAACGTATCGCTTCGGTAAGGGCAGGTCTAGCCTATAGTTTTTAATCTAATATCTAATAGCGAAGCGGTCTAACATCTAACCTCTAGCTTCTAACGAAGCTTCTTACCTCAAATACAAACATTTACTTTTATAATCGATTACGGCTTTTCCTTTTTCTAGCATGTCCGCACCAATAATTCCGTGCACTTGGTCGGCGTTATGATTTTCTAAGGCTTGATTCACGTGGCTTAAATCGAATAAAACCAAGCTTACTTTCTTCTTTTCCCAGCTTTCTATTTGCAATGTATTTTTTAAAGAAACTTGTGTCAGCATATCGGTAGCTCCGGCTCCAGCAGCTTTAATATCGCTATCTTCGGCGAAAAGCTTAAAATATTCAGCGGTATTGATTCCTACGCAAGAACTTGACGCACCAGTATCTAGAATAAAATTTCCTTCCACTCCATTAATTGCTGCTTTTACCTCTAAATGATTGGTGGCGGTAGTCTTTAATGGGATTCGGATATAGCCTTTTTCTTTCAATAATTTTCGTAACGTTGACATTCTTCTTTTTTTGGCAAAGATAGCCGAAGAAAATCAATTAGTTTTGCAAATTATGTTTCGCTTAAAAATTAATAATTTATGAAGTTGATAGATACCCATACCCATTTATATAGTGACGCTTTCGCGGAAGACAGGCAGGAAATGGTGCAGCGCGCTCTAGAAAAAGGAGTACAACAATTCTTTTTGCCCGCTATAGATAGTGAAACCACGCAGGCGATGTACGATTTGGAAAACCAGTTTCCTAAAGAAATGCATGTAATGATGGGACTTCATCCTACTTCCGTTAAGGAGAATTATAAAGAAGAATTACAACACGTTAAAGATCAATTTGCAGAAAGAGATTTTTGTGCGGTAGGGGAAATAGGAATCGATTTGTATTGGGATAAATCTACTTTAGGAATTCAGCAAGAAGCTTTTAAGGAGCAAATTAAGTTGGCAAAAAGTAAAGAGTTGCCTATTGTGATTCATTGTAGAAACGCTTTTGATGAGGTTTTTGAAGTTTTAGAGGAAGAAAAAGACGACAAGCTTTACGGAATTTTTCATTGCTTTACAGGAACTGAAGCACAAGCACAACAAGCTTTATCTTATAATATGAAGCTAGGAATTGGGGGTGTGGTGACCTTTAAAAACGGAAAAATAGATCAGTTTTTAGAAAATATAGACCTTAGGCATATCGTTTTAGAAACTGATGCTCCTTATTTATCCCCAAAACCCTTCCGCGGAAAGCGAAATGAAAGCAGTTATGTGGTCTATGTGGCCAAAAAACTAGCAGAAATTTATAACTTGCCGCTGGAAGAAATTGCAAGAATCACGTCAAAAAATGCCTTAGACGTTTTTAAACTCTATAAATAATGCCAGAAAATAATTCGAATATTTTATTGATTTATACCGGTGGTACCATTGGGATGATTAAAGATTTTGAAACGGGCGCTTTGGTAGCCTTTAATTTTGATGAGTTATTGCAAAATATTCCAGAATTGAAGCTTTTAGAACATACTATAGATACGACTAGTTTTGGTGCGCCCATAGATTCTTCTAATATGAACCCTAGATATTATAAGCAAATTGCAACGGTAATCGAGGAGAATTATGATGCCTATGACGGATTTGTCATTTTACACGGAAGTGATACGATGTCTTATTCTGCTTCAGTACTTAGCTTTATGCTAGAAAATCTTAACAAACCCATTGTTTTTACGGGTTCGCAGTTACCTATTGGAGATTTAAGAACCGATGCCAAAGAAAATCTGATTACTTCCATACAATTAGCAGGCTTAAAAGAGAATGGTAAAAGTGTGATTACAGAAATAGGATTGTATTTTGAGTATAAACTGTACAGAGCCAACCGTACCACCAAGATAAACTCTGAGAATTTCCATGCTTTTGCTTCTTTAAATTATCCACCCTTAGCAGAATCTGGCGTAAACTTATGGGTAAACAAACCTAAATTGAAGGCTCCTAATCGTAAAAAGAACCTTATTGTTCATCAAGAATTGGAAGATGATATTCTTGTTCTTAAACTTTTTCCTGGTATTAATGAAAGAATGCTTTCTCATATATTGTCTGCGAAAAACTTAAAAGCAATTGTTTTAGAAACTTATGGTAGTGGAAACGCTTGTACCGAAGATTGGTTTATCTGTCTATTAAAAAACGCAATAGCAAATGAAATTAGGATTGTAAATGTGACCCAATGTGCTGGCGGAAGTGTGATTATGGGACATTATGAAACTAGTACGCAACTCAAAAAGATTGGAGTTATTTCGGGGAAAGATATGACTACAGAGGCTGCTGTAGCAAAATTAATGTATTTATTGCCAAAAGATTTGTCTCGAAAAGTCTTTAAGACTATATTTGAAACATCGCTAAGAGGAGAAATGGCATAAAATTAACGTCACTTATTTTTGAGACTTATTTTTTTTTTGTTATTTGGCGTCTCGTTTCGGCAGTCGTAGCGGTATTTAGAGAGGTGGCCGAGCGGTCGAAGGCGCACGCCTGGAAAGTGTGTATACGTCACAAGCGTATCGAGGGTTCGAATCCCTTCCTCTCTGCTTTTTTTAATGAACGAGAATTTTTATATATTTAAACCTTTAACTAATAATTAATTAAGACAACAAGTAATGAAAAGATTATTTTCTATTCTGGTAATCGCAACAATTATGGTCTTTGGGGGCCTTACTGCAAACGCGACAAATAGTGTAAACACATTGCCAGCCGTAATTTCGACTATTATTCAAGATAACGATGAGGCAGGATCAGCAGCTCAAGGAGAAGAAAGCTTAGGTTTTCATCAAGAGCTTAAAAAGCGTTTTATAGAAGGAGGTGCCGGTTTTATGGGGATTGTACTTTTATGTTTAATTCTTGGTTTAGCTATTGCGATTGAGAGAATTATTTACTTAAACCTTTCTACTACTAATTCTAAAAAATTAGCTCAGGATGTAGAAGATGCTTTAAATAGTGGTGGGGTTGAAGCTGCAAAGGAAGTTTGTAGAAATACAAAAGGACCTGTTGCTTCTATTTATTACCAAGGTTTAGATAGAGCTGACGAAAGTATAGATGCTGCAGAAAAAGCAGTAATCTCTTACGGAGGTGTACAAATGGGACAATTAGAAAAAAATGTTTCTTGGGTATCTCTTTTTATTGCTTTAGCGCCAATGCTTGGGTTTATGGGTACAGTAATCGGGATGATTAAAGCTTTTGATAAAATTGAAGCAGCAGGAGACATGCAGCCTTCTTTAGTAGCAGGAGGTATTAAAATAGCACTTTTAACGACTGTATTTGGTCTTATTGTTGCAATTATTCTTCAAGTTTTCTATAACTACATTATCGCGAAAATCGATAGTATCGTAAATGATATGGAAGACGCTTCTATTACTTTAATAGATATCTTGGTAGATTACAAGAGAAGAAGATAATTGAGTAATTAACCTATAATACAATAATAATGGTATTACATAAAATTTTAAAAATACTAACCCTAATAATTGGTGTAGCTGCATTAGTTATGGGAATATGGCTTTTCGCGACAGATGAACAGTCATTAATACAGCCTATGATGATGCTTGCTTATGCAGTTTTCGCTATAGTCTTGCTTCTTGTAGCAATATTTGTAATTAAGGATTTATTTTCAGGAAATGTAAAAAACACCTTGATTTCGGTTGGAGCATTCATCTTAGTAATTGCGATTGCTTTTTTCCTTTCGGAAGGAACAGCAACAGAGCTTAAAGACGGAGATATGCTAACCGCTACTGAATCTCAATGGATTGGAACTGGATTAAGAACATTCTATATTCTGGCAGCAATTGCAGTAGGAGCTATGATTTTTTCAGGAATTAAAAAACTAATTAAGTAAGAATTTTAATATGGCAAAGAGAAATGCACCAGAAGTAAATGCAGGTTCGATGGCAGATATTGCCTTCTTACTGCTTATCTTCTTCTTGGTGACAACTACTATAGAAACCGATGCTGGTATCAATAGTAAATTGCCACCAATTGAAGACCAACCAGAAGATCCACCACCGCGTAAAGAGAAAAACATCTTTATTGTATTGGTTAACAGTAATGAAGAATTATTGGTAGAGGATGAAAGAATGAATCTAAAAGATCTACGACAAGCTGCAATTGATTTTCTTGATAATGGAGGACAAGATTGTAATTACTGTCAAGGGCGTAAAGATCCAGCATCTTCAGATAATCCTTTAAAAGCGGTTGTCTCTTTACAAAATGATAGAGAAACAGAGTACGGCGCGTATATCGCTGTACAAAACGAATTGGTTGCGGCTTTTAATTTTTTAAGAAACAGAGAAGCTAACCGATTGTTTGGAAAATCTTTTGTAAAGATGGAGCAAGATTTTAACGATTCGGAATACCGAGGAAGTAAGGATAAGCTGGAAGAGGATATTAAGACCATTAGAGCTATGTTTCCTTTAAACCTATCGGAAGCTGAGCCTAAAGAGAGAAAATAAAAGACAAATAAAAATTCATTATGTCTAAATTTAGAAAGAAAAAAAGCGGAGACTTGCCAGCAATATCAACGGCTTCATTGCCAGATATTGTATTTATGTTACTATTCTTCTTTATGGTGGCAACCACGATGAGAGATACCACCTTAATGGTAAAGAATGAGCTGCCATTTGCAGATCAGATCGAGAAACTAGAGAAGAAAGATTTGGTAATGTACGTTTACGCAGGTCAGCCTAGCGAACGCTACCAGAGACAATTTGGTAAAGAAGCAAGAGTTCAGTTAAATGATAAATTTGCCGATGTTTCAGAAATCGAAGAGTTCATTATAGCGGAAAGAGAATCTAAACGAGAAGAATTACAAAATTTATTGACTACTTCTCTTAAGGTAGATGTTAAGACCAATATGGGACTTGTAGCAGATATTAAATATGAATTGAGAAAAGCAGAAGCGTATAGAGTTAATTATACAACCAAAAAAGGTGACGCATCTCAAAACATGAAATAACAAGTTTGAACTTGTGAATAAAAAACATCCAATTTTTATTGGATGTTTTTTTTTTATATGAGTGTCAATAGAATTAAAAAGTTTTACGTTTTAAATTAAAAGATTACTGGTTCACCTAACGGGTTGAACTCTAATCTTGCTTCTATTATGAAGAAGTGAAGTAGTCTAACATCTATATTAGATACAACTAGTTTTTATATCTTTGTTTTAAGTATATTTCTTCTATGAAAAATGTCCTCTTCGTTTGTTTTGCTGTATTCTTTTTTGCGACTAGTTTTTCGCAAGAAATTCAGGCGATAGATACTACTTCTGTTGCCGTAGATAGTTTGTATCGCGAGGACCAATTCTATGCCAGTTTCGGATTTAATTTGTTGCTTAATCGACCAAAAGGAGTAAAACAATCTGGTTTTTCTGGAGGTCTGCATTTCGGTTTTACACGCGACATGCCCATTAATAAACGAAGAAATAAAGCCATAGGTCTTGGCCTAGGATTATCCATTAATTCCTACGGACTCAATCTTAAGATTGATGAAAAAGAAGAAAGTACCTCCTTTAGTGTTATAGAAGATAGTTACGATACGAATAGGTTAACCCACTATCTAATTGAAATGCCTTTAGAATATCGTTGGAGAACTTCTACCGCCTCCGATTATAAGTTTTGGAGGATTTATACAGGATTGCGTTTGGGCTACGTATTTTGGTCCAAAGCAAATTATGTTGCAGGAGACGTAAAGATTCGGGATAAAAACTTGAATGCTTTAGATAATATTCGATACGGACTCACTTTTACCTTTGGATACAATACTTTTAATTTTCACGTCTATTATAGTTTAAATCCTTTCTTTGACGGAACTCTAGACAATTCAGTAGAAGAATTAGGGCTTAACCCTTTGAAAATAGGAATTATGTTTTATATTCTTTAATACCACAGTAAGCTTAGGTAGGGAATAAGGCCTAGTAAAATTCCGTAGATTAATTCTTTTCCAGTATGTGCTTTTAGCTGAAGTCTAGATGCAGCAATCCAACCCGTGAGAAAAATCAAAATCGAAATAAGAAAAATCATATTGGTTTGGTATAAGAAGCTAAGCATCAAAATAAACGCAAAAACTCCCGAAATTCCCATCAAATGCAAACTAGCTTTTACCTTAAAATAGGCTAGAAGCAGCGCAAATACATTGGAGTATAGAATGCATGTAAAGAAAAAGTAAAGTTCGGTTTGGTCGTAACTCTTCAAGATAAAATTATTGACCGTTAGCAAGATGATACAGAAAAACAATAAAGGAATTTTTCTTTCGTGAACTTTCTTGAGGTGAATAGTTTCTATAATTTTTAAGTTCTTCAACAAAAAGAAAAAAACGATAGGAATAAAAATGGTAAGAATCGAAATTGCCAAAATCTTGGCCTGCGCAATAGAATTTGGAGAAAATCTGGGAGTAAAGAAAAAGTAAAATATACTTCCCAATAAGGGCATTAAAATGGGGTGGAAAATGTAAGAAGCCAGTTTGAGAAAGAAACGCATACTCTGTTTAGATTTCTTTTCTAAGTCTGGCTACGGGAATATCTAATTGCTCTCTATACTTGGCTACAGTTCTTCTAGCAATAGGATAGCCTTTTTCTTTTAACACTTTCGCCAACTTATCATCGGTTAATGGTTTCTTCTTATCCTCATCTTCAATAGTCATTTCTAAGATTTTCTTAATCTCTAAAGTAGAAACTTCTTCTCCTTGATCATTTGTCATCGATTCTGAGAAAAATTCTTTAATCAATTTAGTGCCATAAGGCGTATCTACATATTTGCTATTGGCTACCCGGCTTACCGTAGAAACATCCATATTGATTTTTTCAGCAATATCTTTTAAAATCATGGGGTTGAGATCGCGCTCGTCTCCAGTCATAAAATATTCATATTGGTGGTGCATAATGGCATTCATCGTTACAAATAAGGTTTCTTGGCGTTGTCTAATCGCTTCAATAAACCATTTGGCAGAGTCTAATTTCTGTTTAATAAACATCACAGCATCTTTCTGCTTTTTGCTCTTTTCTTTAGATTCTTTATAACCTTTGAGCATATTGTTGTATTCCCTAGAAACATGCATCGTGGGTGCATTTCTTCCGTTAAGGGTTAATTCCAACTCCCCATCTTTAATTTTAATAGTAAAATCGGGAACCACGTGTTCTACAATTCTAGTATTGGTAGAATAAGAACCTCCGGGTTTGGGATTAAGGTGCGAAATTTCTTCAATTACGGCTCTCAATTGATCTTCAGAAATACTAAATTTAGAAATCAATTTTTGATAATGCCTCTTGCTAAACTGCTCAAAAGCATTTTCAATGATATCAATAGATAATTCTATTAACGGAGTAGCTTCTCTTCTCTTTAACTGAATTAACAAACATTCTCGCAGCGAACGAGCTCCAACTCCTGCAGGATCTAGCTCGTGCACCAATTTAAAAACTTTTTCTACTGTTTCTTCGTCGGTGTAAATATTTTGAGTAAACGCAAGATCATCTACAATATCGCTGGTTTCTCTGCGTATATAGCCGCTTTCATCTACGCTACCCACAAGAAATTCGGCTATTTTTTTCTCCTCTTCATCCAATCTAAAGGTTTGTAATTGTGTTTTTAAATGCTGAGAAAATGAAATACCAGATGCATAAGGAATCGTTTTTTCATCATCATCTTTGCTATAATTATTTGCTTGCGTTCTATAACTTGGGATTTCATCATCACTTAAATACTCATCGACATCAATTTCAGATTCGGTTTCAATAATTTCCGAATCACTTTCCATCTCCTCATTTTTAAACTCATCTTCATACTCATCTGTAGACTCTTTCCCGCTATCTAAGGCGGGATTGTCTTCCAATTCTTGCTTTACACGTTGCTCAAAAGCTTGCGTAGGAAGTTGTATCAGTTTCATTAACTGAATCTGCTGCGGAGATAACTTTTGTGAAAGTTTAAAATTTAATTGCTGCTTAAGCATAGACCTATTATTATACTTACAAAAGTAACTAAAAAGGCATTAGATTTGCTGCCAAAATTTTGTTAAGCTTCTGGCAAAATTTATTTTTGGCACGATAAATATTTAAAATTTTAAAAAACGTTTCGGAAGTTTAGATTCCAGAGCGTGAATATCAGCAGTTATGGGATGCGTGAATAGCAACTTATAAGCGGTTAAGTGAATTGCCTTCTGAAGAAAAAATTTGGCACCATAAGTTTGATCTCCGATGATGGGAAAACCGTGCATCGACAAGTGTTTTCTTAGCTGATGCGTTCTTCCCGTGAGCGGATTTAATTCTACCAAACTAAAATCATTCCCATCTTTTTGATAGAATTGAATAGCTTTCGCAATGGTTTCTGAAGCTTTTCCGTCCAGTTCATCCTTCATCACTTGTTCTTCATTACTGAATTTTCCTTCTACAATGGCCAAATAAGTTTTGTTGATTTCTTTGCGTTCAAAAGCTAATGATAATTGCGCTTGCGCGGATTTTGTCTTAGCAATAAGCAACAATCCGCTAGTAGGATTATCTAATCGGTGAACCGGAAGCGGATAAGCCAATGCATCTTTTTCTGCGGAAGCGAAAAGATTAAACGGAAGTGCATTTTCTATGGTTTTAAAATAATTACCATTGGTTGGATAGCCTGAAGGTTTATCGATGACTGCCAAAAAATCGTCTTCAAAAACTACGGGAAACGATAGCTGAAAGATTTTTTTAGGTTTTACTGTCTCTTCCAATAACTCTAATATTTGCCCTTGTTGAATCCAATCTGCCGTAGAGGCAATTTTTCCGTTTAAAAGAATGCGTTCTTTGTTTAAGGCTTTTTTCACGGCACTTCTAGAGTTGAGCAACTCAAAAACTTGGGAAGCGTATTCTTGAAGCCTCAATTTTTCATAAATTGCAGGGACAATGTGCTTCTCTATTATTGTATGTTGACTCATTTTTAAAAATCTTTATAAAAAAAAGGATCTAGTTTAGTAGTGCGTTGATAATATTTTGCTTTGTCATTCAGAACGTAGCTTGCGGAGTGAAGAATCTTTATTCTAAAAGAAGAGATTCCTCCTACGTCGGAATGACAGCTCCTTGCAAATGTAATAGCTTTATTAAATTACAGTCTAAAAAATCTATTTTATGCGAATAACATTTTTAGTGTTTTTACTTTCGTTTGCAGGTGTAGCGCAAAGTTTTGAATCTACCATTAAATCAGAAAAAACCTTGAACGCCTTACCTTATGTGAATGTAAGTATTTTAAAGTTATTTTTACCCACTAAGACTTTAGACCGCTGCACTATTAGATCTAAGGTAATTGACTAAATTGATAATAGATTACAATCTGTAATTTAAAATTGAAAATAACTCATATTCATTATATTCAAGCAATCCTTTAGAAGTAAAGCTGATACCAAATTAATAATTTAATGTACATTAAAATAATTCATTTCCCGTCCTATGTCCTTACTTATAATTTCCATAGTTGTGGCTATGCAAACCAGTCTTAGTAGCGCATAGAACAAAAAAGAATTTTCGTTTTCTGTACGACATTACAATATTAAATTGGTATAAAATGACGTCATTTTCTCTAAACGTAACAAAAGTGGATGTACCGTAATTTTGTGTTAATGTCAAGACTTCTCTTTATACATCGAGTATTCTAAGCTTAAGTAGAACTTAATGAGCAAGAGACCCTGAAATAAATTCAGGGTGACAGTTATTATTGGCTGAAAGGGATAGTAATTTTATTTTAACATCTTTGTCAACTGTCATGCTGAACTTGTTTCAGCATCTCTTCTTAGGGAACTCGAAAACCTCTCTTGGATAAACTATCGTGGTCACAATTGGCAACATCGCTCTAAGAAACACCGAGTAACGAAGGCAATTTTGGGTAATGAGAAAAAGTTATATCTTACTCTGGTTGTAAAAATTGATGTGAGGTATGAGAAGTAATCCATTAAAAAGAACTAACAATAAATTATATAAGGCCTTAAATACTAATTTTTCCTTTTAAATAAGTTTCTGGTGTCAATACCGCAAGATTACTTTTCTTATAATCTTTTATATTTCTGGTCAAAATAATGTTTATCTGGTCATTTTGAACGGCAGAGTAATTTTGTAATGCATCTTCAAAATCTTTAAATTCTGAATTAAGAGCATCCAAAACAACATTCTTATTCATATCGACTATTTCGATGATAGTTAAAAGCTGTTTAATTTTTTCTATAATCAATTGGTGAGTTGCCGTTCTTCGTAATAAATAATAGACATTACAGACTATAACTGGTGTGGTAAATCCGTTTATAGTTTTTTCTTCACAGCGATTTAAAATTTCAGTAGCAAATTCTGCAAAAGGTTCACGGTCAAAGAAGAAGTCTAATATGACATCAGTATCAATTAAAACAGTATCCATTATAAATACTTTTCTTCTAATCTGTTTCTAATTTCTTTTTTATAATCTATATTTTTTGGCATTTTAAAAGAACCTTTTAAAGACTTTACAACAGGATTTAATTTTCTTGATTTTTTGGTTTGTTCTTCTTTAGTTAATATTTTTAGGTAGTTTTCTATGATATCCGATAAACTTCTGTTTTTATCTTTAGCATATTTTTTAGCCCTCTCAATAGTTTCTTGCTCTATGGTTAAAGTGAGTTTTCTATTCATCTTTAATAACTTAAAGGATTGATAATGTAAAGATAAGGATATTTTAATACACGTGCTATTTTTTATTTATTTACACGTCTTTAGGAATTGATAGCACTTGCAACTAAAATGAATATATCAATGTTAAGTTCATCACACTTAAAAAAAATCAGTTACTAGAAGTAACTCAACAAATAAAAAAAGCCCAATTAAACATGTGGTTAATGGGGCTTTTTTTATAATAATAGATTCCTCAGGAGTCGGAATTGAAATACTGCAACGCAATTCTGTTCTAGAAATCAGCGTTTTGCGGACTTCTAGGGTAAGGAATCACATCTCTAATGTTCCCCATTCCTGTGGCGAATAAAACCAAGCGTTCAAAACCTAAGCCAAATCCGCTATGGACGCAAGTTCCAAACTTACGGGTGTCTAAATACCACCATAATTCTTCCTCATCGATGTCTAGCTCTTTCATTTTGGCTTGCAGTACGTCTAAACGCTCTTCACGTTGAGAACCTCCTACCATTTCTCCAATGCCTGGGAAAAGTACATCCATGGCTCTTACCGTTTTCCCATCTTCGTTTAAGCGCATGTAAAAGGCTTTGATATTGGCGGGGTAATCAAATAAAATTACCGGACATTTAAAATGTTTTTCAACCAAAAAGCGTTCGTGTTCACTCTGCAAATCTGCTCCCCATTCTTCAATCACATAATTGAATTTTTTCTTTTTGTTGGGCTTAGAGTTTCTTAGAATATCAATGGCTTCGGTATAACTTACGCGCTTAAAGTTATTCTGAGTAATAAACTTCAATTTATCACGCAATGCCATAGGGGCACGATCTGCTTCGGGTTTGCTCTTATCTTCTTGAATTAATCTGTTTTCTAAGAAAGCCAAATCATCATCACAATGTTCTAAAATGTATTCTAAAACGTATTTGATAAAGTCTTCGGCAAGATCCATATTTCCGTCAAGGTCACAAAAAGCAACCTCTGGTTCAATCATCCAAAATTCGGCTAAATGACGCGAAGTGTTGGAGTTTTCGGCTCTAAATGTAGGTCCGAAGGTATATACTTGTCCTAATCCAAGCGCGTATGTTTCGGCCTCTAGCTGTCCGCTTACGGTAAGATTTGTTTCTTTTCCGAAGAAATCATCTTTATAATTAACGCTTCCATCTTCATTTTTAGCCACCTTGTTCAAGTCCATATTGGTGACCTTAAACATTTCTCCGGCTCCCTCTGCATCACTTCCCGTAATAATAGGCGTGTTAACGTAGTTAAACCCGTTTTTCTGAAAGTATTCATGCACGGCAAAAGAGAGTTTAGAACGCACTCGCATAATGGCGCTAAAGGTATTGGTACGCACGCGCAAATGAGCTTGCTCTCTTAACTTCTCTAAAGAATGACGTTTGGGAGATAGAATGGTTTTTTTTACCTCTTCTGGATCTGCAGTACCAAGAATTTCAATTTTTTGGACTTCAATCTCTACTTTTTGACCCTGACCTTCACTTTCTTTAAGCGTACCTCTAACAGCGATGGCGGCGCCAATATTAATTTGTTTTAGTACTTCTTCTGGCGTGTTTTCAAAATCTACAACACATTGTATATTGTTAATCGTAGAGCCGTCATTTAATGAGATAAAGCGATTGCTTCTAAAGGCGCGAACCCAGCCTTTTACAAAAACTTCTTGTAAAACGGGATCTGTTTTTAATACATCTACAATTTTGGTATGTTTCATCTTCATTTAATTTGAGCGACAAATATAATTTTTAGCCCTAAGCTTAGCAAGAAGTTAGGGGTAAAAGAAGTGCTACGTGCTAATTTATTCGATAACTGATTGAAAAATGAGCGAAACGTATAAAATCTTGAAAAATAACGCTGGATTCAACGTCTTTACGGTTTTCAAAATTTGGCGTGTTAGAATGGTAAGTGACTATGTCTTTAAAGAAAATGGAAACCATCCAATCTTCGTCTAGTAAAAAATTAAAACCAGCGTCTAGATAGGTTTTTAAGTAATTGCTCGTTTGGGTATCAAGAGTTTCTATTGCTGGGTTGACACGATAATGGTTATAATTAACACCTATTTCACTTTTAAGGTAAAATTGAGGTGTAATTTTTAAGAAGTAGTATTGTAGTTGTGCCCCGATTTTATAATTGAGCGAAGTGTTATTTTTATCTATTTCTTTTACTTCAAAAGAATCGTAACCAATGCCTAGTTGCCCGCCAATGAATAACCGATTGGCAATAGCATAATTTACTTGCGGAATAAACTCTAGGCGTAAACTATTATTTATTTCTTGATAATCAATATTATTGTTGTTGATTCTTGCCAATTCTCGGTTATAAAAAGATAATCCTGCTTTTGCTTCTACCCAAACTTCTCCTTTTTCTAAAGATTGGTTTTGAGCTGAAATATTATAGCCAGAGAAAAGTACTAAAATAAATATATTAAGATTTAAAAAATGGTTTCCTCCCATACATCTGGAATGTTTTTTAAGTTTTCTAAATCCATGGATATAAATATATAGTCTATATTTTCTTCTTTATAAAGATGTTTTGCTAAATTAATATATTTATCTTGTAAACCATCCATTTTTGTAGTGTAAAGAATTATAGTGGTTGTTTTATTTTTAGGAAAATCATAGATTTCTTGTGATTCAATACTTTTTAAAACCATTCCTTTATAAGTCTTTTCATTAGAAAGAAAATTTTCAATATCAGAATTATCTATTGCAGTAAAATTATCACAAGTATTTAATGGAACTTCATTACCATTTTCATCTTTTACCAATATTTTATCAATTGAAGTAGATTGTTTATTTTTTGTAAAAGAAATTAATGATGCTTCCATATTGTTTATAAAATCTGGGCTTGAAGCTTTTGATACATAATAGAACTTTGACTTTTTTACTTTTTGTGTATCAGAAACTTTATTTAAATATGCTCCTGAGGGTAAAAGTTCTTCAGAAGCATTGTTTTTTGTTTCAAAACTAATTTTAATGCAAGAGGTCACCAACATAAAGATAGTTATATAAAAAATCCTTTTCATCCAATTATATTTCAATATTTATATCACAAATTAAGTTTCCATTTTCATCAATTCTAGTAGGATAAGAACCTTCTATAAACATTACTTTTCCATGTTGGGTATTTTTAGTTACTATAAAATTTTCAAGATCATTAGAAGAATGGTAATCGGAGTTGGTTATTTCTGAAGGAAAATGTAATCTTAAAGTATTTTCGTTTATTAATTCAGGTGTAAATTCTACCTCACCAGTACTTTCATTGTAGTTGGTAACAATTTCTGGATTTTGTATTTCATCGATTGCTAAAACAATTGAAAAGCAAAAACCAAACCCAAAGCTACATTCGAGGCTACCAAATTTTGGTACTTTTAAGAATGCAATTTTAATAATTGGCCACTTCTTAGAAGAGGCTTCATTTGCATTAAAAGAAGATTCATTCGGAATAGCTTCATCTAAATTCTCTGTTTTAATTATAGTAGCGGTATTGTCATATGAATTGGTTTTATCATAATCATTGTCTGAACTACAGGAATTTAATATAGATAGAACTAAAAAGAGTATCGTTAGCTTTAAAGGGTTAAAGTTTTGAAGTTTTTACAATGAAGTTTATTTATATAAGTTGACTTCTAAGCTATACAAAAAAAATTATTTAACAAAATCATATGATATTAATAATTTATTTACATAAATTCTAATCTTTACTTTTTTGTTTATTAAGTGGTTAAGGGTAAAATGGATTTATTTGTCGATTGATTCCTCCTCTTCCTCTTCAGCAATAATATCTAAATGAGGCTTTTTAAAAGTTTCTTTGTTAGAAACGCTTTTTTCTAATGAAAGCAACAGCGAAGGCAACAGCAATAAGTTAGATAACATCGCAAAAAGCAAAGTTGCAGAAACTAATCCGCCAAGGGCAACTGTACCTCCAAAACTACTAATCATAAATACCGAGAATCCAAAAAACAAAACTATAGAGGTGTAAAACATACTTACCGTTGTTTCTCGTAAAGCGGGATATACCGATTTTTTGATTTTCCAATTATGGTATTTTAACTCTTGCCTATATTTTGCTAAGAAGTGAATGGTGTCATCTACTGAAATTCCAAAGGCAATACTAAATACCAAAATGGTAGATGGTTTTATGGGAATACCCAAGAAGCCCATCATTCCCGCGGTAATGATAAGCGGAAGTAAGTTGGGGATGAGAGAAATGATTATCATTTTGAATGATCTAAACATCCACGCCATAAAAATAGCAATGAGTAAAATAGCTAATGACAAAGAAAGCACTAAGTTTTGCACTAAATAGGTAGTTCCTTTTTGAAATACTAAAGCTTTTCCTGTCATAGTAACATCATAACGCTCCTGCGGAAATAACTTATTGATTTGCGGCCATAAGTTATCTTCTATACGTTCCATCTCTTCGGTGCCAATATCTTTCATAAAGACTGTCATACGTGCATATTGCCCTGTTGAATCTACATACGCATTCAGTTGATTGTTTTTACCGTCTGACATTCCTTTTAAATAAGGGAAAATAAAGTTTTTTTCTTGAGAGGTAGGAAGTTGGTAGTATTTTGGATTTCCGTTATAGTAAGCTTGTTTACTATATTTTACTAAATCTACTACCGATAAGGGTTTAGAAAGTTCGGGAACATCTGCCAATAAATTTTCAAGATCTCTCATCCGCTTTAGCGTAGAAAGTTTTAAAACTCCTTCTTCTCTTTTGGTATCGATTAAAATCTCTAAGGGCATAATGCCATCAAATTCATCTTCAAAAAATTCTATATCTTTAAAGAAAGCCGCTTCTTTGGGCATATCTTCTAGCAAACTACCCGAGACTTTAATGGTGTAAATCCCAATAATGCTGGTAATTAAAACCAATAAGGCTACAATATAAATCGTAATTCTTCTTTGTCTTACCGTTTGCTCTATCCAATTTACAAAACCTTCTAGCCAAGTTCTTCCTAAGTGTTTTAAATGGCGTTCTTTTGGCGGCGCTAAATAGCTATAAATAATGGGGATGAGGAGAATACTGAGTATAAAAAGAGCTACAATATTTATAGAAGCTACAATACCAAATTCTTTAAGTAAGGTACTTTCAGTAATAATGAAGGTGGCAAAACCAGAGGCGGTGGTAATGTTAGTCATTAAAGTGGCGTTCCCAATTTTGGTAATTACTCGTTGTAATGATTTGGCCTGATTCCCGTGTTTTTTAATTTCCTGTTGGTATTTATTGATGAGGAAAATACAGTTGGGGATTCCTATCACAATAATGAGCGGCGGAATAATGGCAGTTAATACCGTAATTTCATAATGCAGTAAGCCTAAAAATCCGAAGGCCCACATTACACCAATAATTACCGTAACCATAGAGATCAACGTCGCTCTAAACGATCTAAAGAAGAAGAAGAAAATAAGCGAAGTCACAAATAAGGCTCCCAAGACAAACCACTGGATCTCATCGATAATATTTTGAGAGTTAAGTGTTCTAATATATGGCATTCCCGAGACGTGCAAATCGATGTCGTTAGCGAGTTCAAACTCATCTAACAAGGGCTGTAATTGCTCCATTACAAAGATTTTTCGTTCTTTGGAATTCACAATTTCTCTGTCTAAATAAACGGCAGTTTGAACGGTATTGCTCTTCTTACTATAGACTAAACCTTCATAAAAAGGTAGTTTTTCAAAGATCTCTTCTCTATATTCTTCGGCTTGAATCGCATTGATTTTTTCTTCTTTAATGAGCGGAACCAACTCAAAGCGGTTGGGGTTTTCAAACTTCTGAAGCTTTTTTAAATTTTGAATGCCAATGGAATATTCTACTTGAGGAAATGTTTCTAGTTTTTTACCAAGTTCGTTCCAAGCATTTAATTTCTTCGGAATAAAAAGGTCTTTATCGTTGGTGGCGATGACAATAAGATTTCCTTCTTCGCCAAACCTATCTAGGAATTTTTGGTATTCTTGATTTACTTCGTGGTCATCTGGAAGCAGGTTTGCTTCCGTAAAGGAAAAACGCATATTCTGCCACTGGAAACCTAAGAAAATGGTAAAAGCTAAAATTAGCCCCAAGATGATTATCCTATTTCTAAGAATAATTCTTGCAATGGTATTCCAAAAACCGAAACTAAACATCTTTGACATGACTCCCAATTAGGCTCACAAAGGTATAAAATGCTATAAAATAAACACTTGAATTTCTTAATTAAAGCTGAAAATAAAACGTAAACTTTAAAGCAATGTTTTCATCAATTTCGGGGAGGTGGTAGGCGCCATAACGATAAGCGAAACTTAATCCGAAGCCAAAAAGGATTTTATTGAGTTCTACTGCGGCTTCATTATACCCGTGCTCTAAAGTGTTGAAGGTAATGTTTTGATGCTGGTCTTGGTTAGAGATATCTCCAATCGCATGCCTTGTAATAAAAACTAGCTCTGGTTTTATTCTTTTAGAAATTTCAAACGGACGTAGACGGTGTTTAATTTGTAAAGTCGCTAAGCGGTCACTAAAAAATTCACTAAAATACATGGTTTCGAAAGTTCTTCTTCCTGCCACCGAAAATCGCGGAATAATCCCATCTTTATTGGGATTGTTGGGATACGTATGAAACGTATGGGTAAGCGGTAATTCGCCAAAAGCATAGTCTCCTTCCAAAATAATTTCAGTGTTATTTTGTGTAATTCTATTGATGGTATAATTCAATTTTGCACCTACTTTGGTGTAATTAAAATCACCGTCTAACATTCCTGGAATTGCTTGCACCACTTGAAGTGAAAATTTGGGATAGCCCACATTTACTTCAATAGATTTTTCTGGAGCTTCTAAATAATCACTGTAAGGACTCCAACGAAAACTAGCGGTTAATTCAGTGATATCGTAGGAAGAGTAGAGTCTGTCTTCTCTAAGGTAGCGGTAACTTCCGGTTTGGTCTACGGCAATTTTTGAAACCTGAAATTCACTTAATAATTCGGGGAAAAAGTTATGCTGAATGCTGGATTCAAAAGAACGGTATTTGTAATAAAAATTAATGTTTACGAGTCTGGGTTCAAATAAAGAATACACTCGGGCATCAGACAAATAATGAAAACTTCCTACCTCTTGAATATCCTTGGTGTAACTGAAATTAAACCAGGTATTTGTTTTTTTATTTAAGGACAAGCCGAAACCCGCATTGTATTTAATTTCCCTGTCTTTAAAACCATAAACCCCGTATCCTTGAAATCTAACTGTTTTAGAAAATTTATCGTTAGTAACACCTCCAGCTCCTAATCTTAAGCCTTCGTAATCATTGTATTTAAAGAGAGTTCTTAAATCTAGATTAAAAAAACCTATGGGGAAGTAGCCAATATTGAAGTTTTGCAACACATCAATCTTACGATTAATGTTTTGATTTTTAACAATGCTATCTATCTTTTTAAAGGTCTTTTCATCTCTTTCCGTAAAGGGAATACTTCTATTTTCTTTCCAAAAAGAAATAGGTTGAGTAGTGGCATTTGGAGCCAAAATGATGGAACTTGCTTTGTCTAAGCTTTCGTTCACTTGTTCAAAAGCGATGTCTTTGTTGATGGAAGTGGAGTTTAAGAAAAGCTTATTGTTCGCCTCGGCTTCTTCAGGAAGACTCCCTAAAGAAATATTACCGCCAAAGATGGAAACTTTTTTACCTCCTTTTCCCGGAAGAATCGTTACATCTTGTCTTTTTGGAAACCAAATATCTTCTTTTGGGTAATACGTGAAATGCTGCTCTGCGCTAATTTCTACTTCTCCTTTTAGCTGTCCCACCGCCTTTTGCAAACCATAATTAAGCGTGTCTATATAAAGCACTCCCTCTAATCCTGCCACTTTTTTTTCTCGCTTTGGCTGAAAGTAGATCACATAAGCAGGTCTATCGCTGGTGGTGGTATCTAATACTTTGTAAGTATAATTATTAAAAGGTTTTTTAGATAAAGGGCCTGCATAATCATTTCCAAAAACGGTATATTTTTCTTTGTACCACGTATTGGATTGTACTTTTAGAGAAAGCAATTCATAAACGGGTTCTTTAAATCCCGCCGTTCTGGTAGCAACGATCTTTTGTTTTACGCCATCTTCTTTTATTAATTTAAAATCACTTATTTGCTCGCTCAAATAGGCTCTCCCATCTTCTATAATAGTTTTAACTTCTCTATTGGTAGTGTCTAGATCAATATTTAATAAGCTTTTTTGATCATCAATAATAAGCTTGTTGTAGGTTCTAAAAGAATAGGAACTAAATTTTAAATCTGGATCGTTGTATTTCTTTTGCTCAATCGTCTTTTTTATAATTCTATTGGCTAGAAGTCCAGTAGATTTTAAATAAACTCCGTCTAGTTTTTGAATATCTTTCTGAAGTCCTACAAGATAAAAATCGTTGATTCCAATTTTTATTTTTTTACTGATGGATCCAATATATTCAATTTTTAAGTAGCTATCGTTTTCATCTACTTCCAACTGAAATGTGCCATCAATATCAGTAAGCTGACTTTCTTTATCTGAATTTACAATAGAAACGTTCGCGTAGGGAATAGGGTTTTGACTTCCTTGGTCTACTACTACTCCTCTAATTGTTCTTTGTGCCAATAAGAAGCTTGGAAGGCATAAAAAAATTATGATGCACCAATAAAATTT
Organism: Mesonia ostreae; assembly: GCF_031845265.1. Lineage (NCBI taxonomy): Bacteria > Pseudomonadati > Bacteroidota > Flavobacteriia > Flavobacteriales > Flavobacteriaceae > Mesonia > Mesonia ostreae. The sequence goes on from NZ_JAVRBG010000006.1 coordinate 203,999, forward strand.
AGCCATTTATAGAAGTATTAACACTGCAATTAAACCAAAAAAAGCGACATATATGCCGCTCTTAGGTAAATTTTATGCTTTAAAATGCATTAGACTTTCATAATTTCTTTCTCTTTACTAACGAAAATTTCATCTATTCGTTTAATATAGGTGTCTGTTAAAGTTTGGATCTCGTTTTCAGCTCCTTTCTGTAAATCTTCAGAAATATCTAATTTTTTAAGTTCGGTATTGGCATTTTTACGATCATTACGAACCCCTACTTTAGAGTCTTCTGCTTCTGCTTTGGCTTGTTTTGCCAATTCTTTACGACGCTCCTCGGTTAATGGTGGTACGTTAATTATTACGCTTTCCCCGTTGTTCATAGGATTAAAACCAAGATTCGCATTCATAATTCCTCTCTCAATTTCTTGAATTAATGATTTTTCAAAAGGTTGAATGGAAATTGTTCTGGCATCTGGAGTATTGATATTTCCTACTTGATTAAGCGGAGTTTTAGAACCATAATAATCTACTAAAACCGTACTTACCATAGAAGCAGTCGCTTTTCCAGCACGAATTTTTAGCAATTGCTTTTGTAAGTGAGCGATGGCATTTTCCATTGCTTCTTCGGTTCCGTCTATGATAAAATTAATTTCTTCGTTCATCTTTGTTATATTTTAAATCACGCTCAATTATACGTAAAAATAATGGAGTTTATAAATTTACTTTGGTTCCTATTTTTTCTCCAGAAACTACTTTTAAAAGGTTTCCAGGTTTGTTCATATCAAAAACAATAATAGGTAATTCATTTTCTTGGCTTAGCGTAAAAGCGGTAGTATCCATAACTTTTAGGCCTTTTCTTAACACATCGTCAAAAGTGATGAAATCAAATTTAGTCGCTTCGCGATTCTTTTCAGGATCAGAAGTGTAAATTCCATCCACACGAGTTCCTTTTAAGATCACATCGGCTTCAATTTCTATCGCTCTTAGTACAGCGGCAGAATCTGTTGTAAAATAAGGATTTCCTGTTCCTCCACCAAAGATAACCACTCTTCCTTTGTCTAAATGACGCATCGCTTTTCTGCGGATAAAAGGTTCGGCTACTTCATTGATTTTCACAGCAGATTGTAATCTAGTTTCGATGCCTGCATCTTCGCAAGCACTTTGTAAGGCTAAGCCGTTGATAACGGTTGCTAGCATTCCCATATGATCTCCTTGCACGCGATCCATTCCTTTGCTAGCACCAGCAACACCTCTAAAGATATTTCCGCCACCAATAACGATAGCGACTTCGATGCCTTTATCAATAACTGTTTTAATTTCGTGGGCATACTCTGCTAAGCGGTCGGGATCTATACCATATTGGCGAGATCCCATCAATGCTTCTCCAGAAAGTTTTAAAAGTATTCTTTTGTATTGCATGGTTGTGTGTGATAAAGTTGTGCAAATATAGCGATAAATGTATTTTGTAAAAGAATTGTAGATAAAAAACCTTTTAATGTCTGCGTAATGATTTTTTATAGGTTTAAAAAGCTACTTTTCAATTCTTTAATGGATTATTTTACCAGTACTGTATTGTCATCAGAGTTTCTGTCAATGAGTTTGTGGTAGGGATCAATGCCAACTTCTGTAGGTTTCTTAGAAACTTCGATTTTCCATTCATTTTCAATCTTTTCTATGAGATGCTTTTCTAGATAAAGAACTTTCTCTTCCCCGTCTTCATTTGTAGTGAAAATACCCACTTCTACATAATCTTTCAAAGGCAGAGATTGCACTTCTGTATTCTCCTCATTTGGGATATGGATTTCTTCCGTAAGGCTACAATTTTCATAATCTATGTAATTGGAGTCTCCATAATCTAACGATTCATATTTGGAAACTTGCGCGCGTATGGTAACTTGGTAGTTGCCGTTTTCTAAAGATGTTACCTTATAATCCAACATTTTATTGTCATATAGTCTAATGTACTCAATCATATCGGTAACCATATACTGCAAAGAATCTGGCATATTGGTTTTAAGATGATTGGCAAATTCTAATGAAGTGGTGTAGGGAGCTTCTTGGAAAGCGACTTTATTTAGATAATCAGACAAAATAGCATTAAACTTTTCTTCGCCAACATAATCGCTAATAGCGTAAAGCACCAGAGAACCTTTGTTGTAATGAATGTAGGGTTTGTTGCGATTGTATAGTAAAGAATGTTCTTGTTGGTTCTCATAACGTCTGCCAGAGAGGTACTTGTCTAGAGCTTCTTTTAAGAAACGTCTCATTTGTAATTCTCCGTAGCGTTTTTCCAATACTTTTAAAGAAGAATATTCTGCTACACTTTCACTCATTAAAGTCGAGCCTTGTGCATTGGCGCCAATAACTTGATGCGCCCACCACTGGTGAGCAACTTCATGGGCGGTTACCGCAAAAGGATAATCTACGCCTTCACCTTCCTCCTCTTCTCTTACATCGGCAATAAAGCCAATCCCTTCAGAAAACGGAACCGTATTCGCAAAAGCTTGTGCAAAAGTGCCGATGGTGGAAGGAAATTCTATAATGCGCAACTGTCTAAACTGGTAGTCGCTATAATATTTCTGGTAGTAAGTTAATCCGCTTTTTGCACCTTCTAGCATGCGGTCGAGATTGTAAGTATGCCTAGGATAATAAAAGATTTGCAGTTTAATCCCGTCGTGCATTTCTTCCTTAACGGAATAATGCGCAGACATAATATTGTAAAAGTTGAGCATTTTGTCTTCCATCTTATAGGTAAAAAACTTGCGGTCTCCTTCTTGCCACTCTTTTACCAAGTAACCTGGCGCGATGGCAATTTGATCTTCGCTGGTGCTTATCGTTGCTTCAAAATCTATCCAATCGGCTTCATTACTGAGGTAAGTGTTTTTAAGTGCTTCGGGATCATGCGGAGAAAGAAAATTTTCCTTATAACCCAAATCATTTTTCTCCCGAATTTCATCACTGCTTAATTCATAGCTTTTATCGTAACCAAAACTGGGCAAAAAGCCATTATTAATAAATGTACCATTGTGTTTTACTGGGGAGTGGTCATAAAACCAAGTATTAGGCAAATTTTTCATACTAAAATTTAATTTCATACTTTCGCCAGGCAATAAAGATTCGGTAAGCTGGAGTACATCAAAATCATAAATTTCATTGCTTACACTTAAGCTCGTCGCTTTGCTGAAGCGATATTGGGTTACCTGTTTACTTTTCCGCAGAAAAATAGAATCTATAGGTTTATCGGTTTTATTTTCTAAAGTGAATTCTGCTTTTAAACGATAGTCTCTGGAATTTGGATAGAGCTGCATATTTATTTTCGTCGCCGTGATGCGAGGATGCTCCATGGTTTTGTAATGTCTAAACTCTTTCTCATAATTTGCTCTGGCTAACTCTGACTCTTTTCCTAAAAGCTGCTCATTTGCAATATTGTTGATGTAATAGATGTAGCTGCCCAAAATCACAAAAAGTACTAAACATAGCCCAACTACCAACTTATAGCCATTACTGAATCGTTTTCTGGCAATAAGTCGGCGTTCTTTAAAACCTATTGTAGAGCCTCGATGATAATACAAAATGCCAGCGATAAACATACAAATACCTAAAAAGAGCCAATACAGTTTATAGATGTAATATAGAGGTAGGCTGTGGCCGAAGCCATCCATATCTGAATAAGAGATACTGCTAATTTCATTAAAATTAAAAATTTGTTGCTGAATCCCGAACATAGGAAAAAAGCTTAGCAGAATTAAGAGACCAAGCAACACTATAAAACCAACGATATAGTTTTTAAGGAGACTATGAACAAAAAAGGCTAAAAGTGCAAGAATGATGTAGTTTATGAATTCTACAAAATAATAGCTAAATAGGTAAAGTCCCAATTCATAATCATAAAATCCTTTATAGGTTTGAAAAAGTAGACTTACCATGATAGTGGCTGCAAGTACTACTACAATCATTTTGAGAATGGCTAGAAACTTGGCCCCAATAAGCATCCAAGTGGGTTGTGGGGTGGTATCTATTAGTTCATTCATTTTAGAGATTTGAGCACGATGAATGAGCATTCCCGAAAATAAAAAGATAAGCACAATCATAAAAAGCCCTATGCCTGCTTTTCCCATTGCAATCATCATGCGCGTAACGGGTAAGGTTTTGGTGCCTTGTATTTGATTGCCCATTGCAAACATGAGAATTAGCATAAGAATAGCAGCGCATATAATGGAAATGAAGGCCCAGTTTTTAAGTATAAATTGCAAATGAAAATTGGAATAGCGCCACAGGTTTTTAACGTATTGCTTTTTGCTAAAATTAAATTGCACTTTGAGAACTTGGCGTATGTGATAGCCGCCAAAATTTCGTTTTACATCGCGCTTTTTATTTTTGGACAGGAAAGAAAAACTAATTCCGTTTTGTTGAAAAGCGAAGCTGTGAAAAATACCTAAGAAAATAATAAAGCTCACAGCCAACCAAATAAGTCGGTTGTAGAGTAGGTGACCTTGATAAGGGATGAGGTTGGTGTTTTGTTCGGCCACGGTCCAGTATTCGGTTTCATAGCGAATTGCAGCTCCGCTCATAGGATCTAATAAAGCTGCAATGTTTTTGGTATCTAAGTCGCTTAAATAGTTTCCCGCTAATCCTTGTAAAATAATGAGAATTAGGACAACAACGAAACCTACAAAAATATTTCTAGAGAAGGTAACCACGCCAAATACAATCACCCCAAAAAATAAGAGGTTGGGAATAATGAGGAGTAAAAACGGTTGAAGAAAATTTATTAATTTAAAATCTATCAACAAATCTGTGTTGACGCCAGGCAAGAAAGTTCCTATAATTAATCCCACAAGACTACAAAGAACCACTAAAACCGAAATAAAAAAACTGCTGGAAAATTTAACTAATAAATACTGACTTTTAGTAAACGGATAGGAAAAAAGCACCTGATACATATCGGTTTTATAGTCCTTGTATATGGAACTTCCAATAATAGAGGGTAGTAAGAAATAGGTGAGAAAATTGAATCCGCTTAGTAGATTACTAATCCCTAGAGAAGAATTGATCTTTCTTATGCCTGTAACTGTTACCGTATTGGCATCAAAAACTCCTAATGCGCCTGCCATGGTAATGGTAGACAAAACCAGCATGAGCGCCATATAGATATAAAATAATGGCTTTTTGAGCCAGTACTGAAACTCGAACCTAAAAATCTTTAAAAACATAGACTGTATATTAAACCGAGATAATAGTGTCCTTTTTTAATTCTGTAAAGTAAACATCGTGCAAGTCTGGTTGAGTTGCAGAAAAGTTTTCGCCAGGATTGTCTGGAGAAAATACCCGAACAGTAAGGCTGTTGTCTTGATTAAAACTAGAAGAAATCACTTGATGCTTGAGCGATAATTGCTCTTCTCCTTCGCGGTTAGTGACGCAAGTCCATATTTTGCCTTCTAGCTGTTTTACCGCTAATGTGGGCGACATTTGGTTGAGTAATTTGCCACCGTTTAAAATGGCCATATCGGTACATAATTCTTTTACATCGTCTACAATGTGCGTAGAAAGAATCACAATATTATCTGTTCCTATCTCGCGCAATACATTTAGAAACCGGTGCCGTTCTGCGGGGTCTAAGCCTGCGGTAGGTTCATCTACAATAATCAATTTAGGATTGTTGAGCAAAAGCTGAGCGATGCCAAAACGCTGCTTCATTCCGCCAGAATAACCTGCAACGTGCTTGTCTTTAACTTCGGTGAGGTTGGTGACTTCTTAGGCATAATCGACTATTTTTTTACGTTCGTTGGCTTTAAAGACGCCTTTTAAATCGGCTAAATAATGCAAAAGTTTTTCTGCGCTCATTTTGGGGTAGACTCCAAATTGTTGAGGTAGGTAGCCTAACTGCCTACGCAAACTCATTTTATCTTTACGAATGTTGATGTCGTTTAAAAATAACTCTCCACTATCGGGTTGTTGTAGGGTGGCAATGGTACGCATTAAGGTAGATTTACCAGCGCCATTGGGTCCTAAAAGCCCAAACATTCCCGAATTGATTTGTATAGAAACTTCATCTAAGGCTTTTGCACCATTTGGATAGCTTTTAGAAACCCGGTCTAAATTAAGTTGAATCATGAAGATATTTAATCTAAAGAATTCCCCGAGGCTTGCCTCGGGTTGTAGTACAGGAAAAGTTTGAAAAACGGATGGTTTTTCAAT